>JAFAIY010000021.1 GCA_019236485.1 Comamonas sp.
GCGGGTTCAGCCAGGGCAGTATGGCCTGGGTGGCGACCGCGCCCATCAGCAGCATGGGGTCGCGCGAGCCAGCCCTGGCCACCATGGCGGCACCCGTGGCACCACCCTCGCCCGGCACGTTCAGCACCTGGAGGCGGCCTATGGAGCCGGTCTCCTGCACCAGCTTGCGCGCGGAACGGTCCAGCGGTCCGCCCGCGGAATAGGGTACGACCAGCTGCAGCTCGCCGCGAGCCCGGCTGGTTTCTGCGGGAGAATCCTCCGCAAGCCCGGCCGGATAAGCGCCATTTGCCATCAAGGCCGTGGCTGCTGCGGCCGATGTGGCCAGGAGCTGGCGACGCGTGAGGCCGCCGCTGGGCAAAGCCCTGCCCGCGGCTCCGCCGTGCGAGGCAGATGCAGGGGAGGGGCGCGGCGCGTGAGCTTTCACGATGGTGAAAAGCGCGGGCCGTATGACTTGGCGCGTTTGCGGCGGTGCAACATGCGCCGGAGTATAGGCACTGCAACTGGCTTCCAGAGGGTTGGTGGGGCGGCGCCGCGCGTGGCGGCCGCGCAGGCTCAAGGCCGGCGCGGCCCCGCGAAGATGTATCAATATGCAAGCGCCCGCGCTTGCCATTCGCGCCGCAAGCGCGGGGGGCGAGGCGGTAGTGGCTGGTGCTGCGCATGGTGACCCCGCTGACGGGCCCGGAGTTCTCAGGCCTTGAGCACGCCGCGGCGCATCTGGTCGAGCTCCATGGTCTCGAACAGCGCCTTGAAGTTGCCCTCGCCAAAGCCGCTATTGCCCTTGCGCTGGATGAACTCGAAGAAGATCGGGCCCAACTGGTTTTCGCTGAAGATCTGCAGCAGCAGTTCGCCGGGCTGGCCGTCCACGAGGATGTTGCGCGCCAGCAGCTCGGGTATGGGTTCCTGCAGCTCTGGAATGCGCTTGGGCAGCAGCTCGTAATAGGTTTCGCTGGTGGTCAGCAGCTTGATGCCGTTCATCTGCAGCCCGTCCACGGTGTCGTAGAGGTTGGTCGAGCCCAGTGCGATGTGCTGTATGCCTTCGCCGTGGTACATGTCCAGGTATTCCTGGATCTGGCCGGCCTTGTCGTTGCCTTCCTCGTTGATGGGAATGCGGATCTTGCCGCAGGGGCTGGTCATGGCTTTGCTCTTGACGCCCGTGGCCTGGCCTTCGATGTCGAAGTAGCGGATCTCGCGGAAGTTGAAAATGCGTTCGTAGAACCCGGCCAGCTCGGCCATGCGGCCGCGGTAGACGTTGTTGGTCAGGTGGTCGATATAGGTCAGGCCCAGGCCCTCGGGGTAGAGTTCGGCACCGGGCAGGGGTTCGAAGTCCACGTCGAAGAAGCTGATATTGCCCAGGTCGCCGTCCTTGGCGCCGTTCTTGCCGCGCCATTTGTCGATGAAATAGATCAGCGAGTCGCCTATGCCCTTGATGGCAGGGATGTTGAGCTCGCCGGGCGCGGCATGCTGGTCGTAGCCCCAGGCGCCCAGGGACACGGCGCGTTCGTAGGCATACTTGGCATCGTCGACACGGATGGCGATGGCGCAGACGCTGGGGCCGTGCAGTCGTGCAAAGCGCTGGGCAAAGCTGTCGGGCTCGGCGTTGATGATGAAATTGATCTCGCCCTGGCGGTACAGGGTCACGTTCTTGCGGCGGTGCTTGGCGATGGCGGTAAAGCCCATGCGCTCGAACAGCTGGCCCATGGCCACGGGATCGGGGGCCGCGTATTCAACGAATTCAAAGCCGTCCGTTCCCATGGGGTTGTCCCAGGTCTGGAAGTTGTTGGCAGTGCTTTGGGGCTGCGGAGCGGTCATAGAGGTCTCCATCCGGTAAAGACACGACACATGGATCTCAGGCGTCGATATTGGCTTCACTGTAGGTCAGACCCCTGGCAGTGTTTTTGCAAAAAGACCGTGGCGTCAAACCCTGGTGTGCATGAAAATTGCAAGAGAATTAAGTTTCTTGCAATTTTTATGGATATCAAGGGTTAACCCTGAAGGAAAATTGCTTCATTTTTATAATCTGCCGCCATGAGCCCTACGCACACCATCGACAAACTGGATAAGGCAATTTTGCGCCGATTGCAGGCCAATGGCCGGGAAACCTATGACGTGATCGGGGAGCAGGTCGGCCTCTCGCCGAGCGCCGTGCTGCGCCGGGTCAAGCGTCTCGAGGAAAGCGGGGTCATAGACCGCTATGTGGCCTTGGTTCAGCCCGAGAGCGTAGGCCTGGGCCTGACCGCCTATCTGAATGTGCGCCTGGAAAAATACACCGAAACCAGCAAGCGCAACCCCATGGATGTGTTTCGCGCCAGCGTGCAGACCTGGCCCGAGGTGGTGGAGTGCGTGTCCCTGACCGGGGAGATGGACTATCTGCTGCGCGTGGTCGTGGCCGATATGCAGCATTACAGCCGTTTCATCATGGATACGCTGCTCAAACACCCCAGCGTGCAGGATTGCAAGACCAGCTTTGTGATGGACCGGGTCAAGGTCACGACGGCCGTGCCGCTGTAGCTTTGTTGCCGGCGCGCCGGTCTCCTCTGTTTGGACCATGGTCTAGCCCAAAAAGTTGGCTAAGGTGTTGAATTAACGCAAAATCCTTACAAGATTGTTGCAATGCAGCAAGGTGCTTGTGAAGCTGCGGGTTTTTACCTATATTTCAGGCCATGAACATCCCCAAAGACTGGTTGAAATCGCCCTGGCAGGCCGGCTCCGGCTGGCTGCGGGACATGGGCAAGTCCCATGGCGCCGAGCGTCGCTCGCCGTCCTTGGTGCCTATCCGTTCACTGAGCCCGCGCCACCGTGAGCGCGTGATCAAGCATTTGCTCAAGCTCGATGCCCGGGACCGCTATCTGCGCTTCGGCTATGCGGCCAGCGACGAGCAGGTGAGCCGCTATGTCGAGCATCTGGACTTCGAGCGCGACGATGTCTTCGGCATCTTCAACCGCCGTCTGGAGCTGATTGCCATGGCGCATCTGGCTTTCGCGGGCCATCCCGAGCACGAAAAATGCGCGGAGTTCGGCGTCTCCGTGCTCAAGAGCGCGCGCGGCAAGGGCCTGGGCAAACGCCTGTTCGAGCGCGCGGTGCTGCATGCGCGCAGCAAGCATGTGAGCATGATGTTCATCCATGCGCTGTCGGAGAACACGGCCATGCTCAAGATCGCGCGCAATGCCGGGGCCACCGTCAAGCGCGATGGTTCGGAATCCGAAGCCTATCTGGAGCTGCCGCCGGCCGATTTCGAGACCCATGTGAGCGAACTCGTGACCGAGCATCTCGGCGAGATGGACTACCAGCTCAAGAAGCAGGCCCACAATTTCTGGTCCTTCCTGGCCGGCGTGCAGGAAGTGCGCAAAGGCGTGCAGGAAGGCCGCCACCAGTCGGCCGAATAAGCGCGGCGACGCTCCGGCCATCGGCTGCCCAGCCGGGGCGATAGCGGCCCATGGCTTTTCGATGGCGGCCAGCCGCTGCTCGAAACAATCCGTTATTCTTGGGGTCTTGTATGACTACCGCACGTCCTGCACTCCAAGACAGTGTCTGACCCCCATCCTGCGCGACTTCCCGAGAAGGAAGACAAGCGAAGCTTCCTGCAGAAGCTGGCTGAATTCATCCATCCGGCACCGGATTCTCCGGATGAGCTGATCGAAACCCTGGCCGAAGCCGAAGACAACCAGGTCATCGGCACCGAGTCCCGCGTCATGCTGGAGCGCGTGATCCGCATGGCCGACATGAGTGCCGGAGAGGTCATGGTGGCTGCGCCACGCATGGATCTCATCAATATCGACGCACCCTTCGAGGAAATCCTGCACCAGGTCATCACCACGGCGCATTCGCGCTTTCCGGTGTATCAGGGCGAGCGCGAGAACATCATCGGCATCCTCATGGCCAAGGATTTGCTCAAGCTGCAGCGTTCGCCCAGCCTCAATATCCGCGCCCTGGTGCGTCCCGCGGTGTTTGTGCCCGAGAGCAAGGGGCTCAACGATCTGCTGCGCGAATTCCGCGCCAACCGCAATCATCTGGCCATCGTCATCGACGAGTTCGGCCGCGTCGCGGGCCTGGCGACGATCGAGGACGTGCTCGAGGAAATCGTGGGCGAGATCGAGGACGAGTTCGACATTCCCGAGGACGAGGGCGACATCTTTGCCCTGGCCGACAACAGCTACCGCGTGGCGGGCGACGCCAGCATCGAGCATGTGAGCGAGGAGTTCGCGACAGATTTGCAAGGCAGCGATCCCGACGAGCACTTCGACACCATAGGCGGCCTGATTGCCCACGAGATCGGCCATGTGCCCAAGCGCGGCGAGCAGATCCACCTGGGCGGGCTGGAATTCACCGTGCTGCATACCAAGGGCGGCGCGGTGCGCTGGTTCAAGGTGGTGCGCGATCCTTCGCCCGACAGCCTCGTCAAAAACTGATATCCCGTATGCTTGCACTCACCCAACCCCTGCGGTTGGGTGTTTTGTTATAGCTTGCCGATTCCTATGAGTACCACTAGCGCTTCCACTGTTCAGACCTCTGCTGCCGGGCCCTGGCGCTGGGCCGGCTGGCTGCTGGTCCTGGTGGCTGGCGGTCTGCAGGCTTTTTCCCTGGCCTGGCCCTGGGCCCGTGGGCAGGCCAGCGGCTGGCTGAGCCTGGAAGGCGGCTATGGCCGTCCGCTGTGGTGGCTGCAGATTCTGTCGCTGGCCGTGCTGGTCCATGCGCTGCTGTCCGCGCGCACGGCCGCTCAGGCGGCGGGCAAGGCCTGGGTGTTTGCCACGGCCTGGCTGACCGGCACCTTCTGGTGGCTGTTCATCTCCATGCATACCTATGGCGGTCTGGCGGCGCCGCTGGCCGTGGCCGCGGTGCTGGCGCTGGCTGCATTTCTGGGCAGCTACTACGCCGTGGTTTCATGGGTTTTCAAGCGGCTGAACCAGAAGCCGTCTGCATTGACAGCTATGGTTTTTGCTGCACTGTGGACGCTGGCCGAACTCGCGCGTGGCTGGCTGTGGACGGGCTTCCCCTGGGGCGCGGGCGGCTACGCCCATGTGGAAGGTCCGCTGGACGTGCTGCCGCGCTGGATAGGCGTGTACGGCACGGGCTTGGCGGCCGCCTGGATTGCGGCCTGGCTGGCCCTGCTGGTCTCGCGCAGCCAGGCAAGGCAGACCGTGCTGAGCCTCAGGCCGGCCCTGGGCTGTGCCCTGGGTCTGGCGCTGCTCTGGGGCGGGCTGTGGTGGGCGCGCAGCGACAGCCTGAGCGCCGGCAGTCAGCAGCCGGGCCTGAGTGTGGAACTGCTGCAGGGCAATATTCCACAGGACGAAAAATTCGAGCTGGGCTCGGGTGTACCCGTGGCTCTGCGCTGGTATGCGCAGCGCCTGCATGACGCCAGGGCACAGTTGGTGGTGGCGCCAGAGACGGCGGTGCCGCTTTTGCCCCAGCAGCTGCCCGAAGGCTATCTGGACTATGTGCGTGCGCCTTTTGTGGGCCAGGGGTCCAAGCAGGCGGCCCTGGTCGGGATTCCCTTGGGAAGCTGGGAGCAGGGCTTTACCAACACCGTGGAGGGCTGGCTGCCGGGGCAGACCCAGCCTTATCAGTACGACAAACATCATCTGGTGCCGTTCGGCGAGTTCATCCCGCCGCTGTTCCGCTGGTTCACCGAGCTCATGAATATTCCGCTCGGAGACTTCAATCGCGGCGCCCTGGGCCAGCCGTCCATGAACTGGGCGGGCGAGCGCTTGTCGCCCAATATCTGCTATGAAGATCTGTTTGGCGAGGAGCTGGCCGCTCATTTCGGCAGTGCGGCCACGGCGCCCACGGTGCTGGTGAATCTGAGCAATATCGGCTGGTTCGGCGATTCCACGGCGATCGATCAGCATCTGGCCATTAGCCGCATGCGCGCGCTGGAGTTCGAGCGTCCCATGCTGCGCGCCACCAATACCGGCGCCACGGTGGTGATAGACCACCGAGCTGCCGTGGTCCAGGCTCTGGCACCGTTCACGCGGGCCGTGCTGCGGGGACAGGTGCAGGGTCGCGAGGGATTGACGCCCTATGCACGCTGGGTGCATGCGCTGGGCCTGGCGCCGCTGACGCTGCTGTGCCTGGCGATATCGCTGCTGGCCTGGTGGCGCGTGCGCCGGGCCCGGACCTGAGCCTTATGGCGTAGTTCCCGACCCGGAATAAGTCGTTCTGTCACAAGCGGCTGTGGCATTTGTGGCAGAGTTCATGCTTGATAACGGGTATTGTGTCCGCGACATGACCGTCAGCCTTGATAATGCCCGGTTGTACCGGGCCCTGTGTGGGCGCCGACCCGATCCAAGATATAGAGTAACAGGTAGCACCCACAGGCTGCCGTGGAGCAATTGAGAGAATGGCCGAATCTTTTTCCTATGAACAACTGATCGCTTCCGGTGAAGGCAAGCTGTTTGGTCCCGAGAGCGGACGCCTGCCCCTGCCTCCCATGCTGATGTTCGACCGCATCACGCATATCGACGAGGACGGCGGCGCCCATGGCCTGGGCAAGATTGTTGCGGAACTGGACGTCAAGCCCGATCTGTGGTTCTTTGATTGCCACTTCCGCGGCGACCCGGTGATGCCCGGCTGCCTGGGTCTGGATGCCATGTGGCAGCTGATCGGTTTTTACCTGACCTGGCTGCGCCTGCCCGGCCGTGGCCGCGCCCTGGGCGCCGGCGAAGTCAAGTTCACGGGCGAAGTGGGCCCGGACGTCAAACTCGTGACATACGAGATTGATATCAAGCGGGTTATCAAGCGCAAGCTGAACATGGCCATCGGCGATGCACGCCTGCTGGCCGACGGCAAGGAAATTTACGTGGCCAATGACCTGCGCGTGGGTCTGTTCCTGCGTGAGGGTGACGGCCAGGGAACGGCAGCATGAGCAAGAAGCGGGTAGTGATCACCGGCGCGGGCATTGTCTCGTGCATCGGCAATGATCTGGCAACAGTGGAAACCTCGCTGCGCGAGGGCCGCTCGGGCATCAAAGCCATGCCCCAGTTCACCGAGCTGGGCATGCGCTCGCAGGTGGCCGGCATTCCCGAGATCGACATCGAGGCGCGCATAGACCGCAAGCAGCTGCGCTTCATGGGCGACGCTGCGGCCTACTCGCAGATTGCTCTTGAGGACGCGATCAAGCAGGCTGGCCTGACGCCCGAGCAGGTCAGCCACCCGCGCACCGGCCTGATCATGGGCTCGGGCGGCGGCTCGCCGGCCAACCAGATCGAGGCCGCCGATACGCTGCGCGAAAAAGGCATACGCCGCGTGGGACCGTATCAGGTCACGCGCTGCATGAGCTCCACGGTCTCGGCCTGCCTGGCGACCAATTTCAAGGTCAAGGGCATCAACTACTCCATCACCTCGGCCTGCTCCACCTCGGCTCACTGCATTGGCGCCGCGGCCCAGCAGATCGCCTGGGGCATGCAGGATGTGATGTTTGCGGGCGGCGGCGAAGAGCTGTCCTGGGGCATGTCGCTGCTGTTCGACGGCATGGGCGCCATGTCCAGCAAGTACAACGAGACGCCCGATAAAGCCTCGCGCGCCTACGACGCCAATCGCGACGGCTTCGTGATCGCCGGCGGCGGCGGTGCCGTGGTGCTGGAGAGCCTGGAGCATGCTCTGGCCCGCGGTGCCAACATCCTGGCCGAAGTGGTGGGCTTTGGCGCCACCAGCGACGGCGAGGACATGGTCGCTCCTTCGGGTGACGGCGCCATCGCCTGCATGAAGCAGGCCATGGAAACCGTGGATGCCCCCATCGACTACATCAACACCCATGGCACCTCGACCCCCGTGGGCGATATGCAGGAAGTGCGCGCCATGAAGACGTTGTTCGGTGAGCAGGTGCCGCCGTTTTCGTCGACCAAGTCACTGACCGGCCACTCGCTGGGTGCTACCGGCGTGCAGGAAGCGATTTACTGCCTGATCATGCTGAACAAGGGCTTTATCGCCGGCTCCGTGAATGTGGAAACCCCCGATCCGCTGCTGGGCGATATGCCTCTGGTCACGCAGACGCGCGCTGCCGAGCTCAAGACCGTGCTGTCCAACAGCTTTGGTTTTGGCGGCACCAATGCCTCCCTGGTGCTCAAGCGCTGGGAAGGCCAGTAAGCTGCGGCTTCCCTGAAAGCAAGCCCGCTTGGCCTTGAGGTAAGCGGGCTTTTTTCTGTCAACACCTTGCGTCACTTTCATGAAGCTTGCAATTCTTGACCGCGATGGCACCTTGAACCAGTGGGGTGCGCGGGGATTCATCGGCCATCCCGATGAATGGGTGGCCGTGCCTGGCGCTCTGGAGGCGGTCTCGCGCCTGAACCGCGCGGGCTGGCATGTGGTCATAGCCACCAACCAGCCGGGGCTGGGGCGCGGCTTGTTTGACGTGATCGAGCTCAATGCCGTGCATGCCAAGATGCATCGCGAGCTGGCCGCGGTGGGGGGGCGCGTGGAAGCCGTGTTCTTCTGCCCGCATGCCCCCGACGAGGAATGCCGCTGCCGCAAGCCTGGCGCTGCCCTGTTCGAACAGATTGTCGAGCGCTACGGCGCCGAAGGCCGTGAAATCTGGGCCATAGGCAGCGGTGTCGAACATCTGCAGGCGGGCCTGGCTCTGGGCGCGCATCTGGTCTTTGTGGAGTCTACGGCCCGCCCCGTGGCCTGCAGCGATGCCGATCTGCCCGAAGGCAGCGAGCGCTATGCGGACCTCGAGGCCGTGGTGAATATGCTGCTGCCGCTGGGGGAGGACGAGGTGCCGCCGCCGGCTGCGGAGCCGCCGCCCTCGCACTGACTTCAGTTTTCTAGTAAAAATACTCTCGAGTGCTTGAAGCATCAGCGCCAGCTGCTATGTTTCTTGCAGATTCCGTGCCAAATCAACGGTTGCAGGCTACCAGGCCTGCACCCCAGTCTTTCGATTGCCGTCATGTCCCTGATCCGCTCCGTCCTCCACATGCTGTGGATGGCCGTCACCGTCATTCCCTACACTCTCGCGGTGCTGCTGGCCAAGTGGACCAGCGGTTCGTCGGCCAAGGCGTATAGCGCTGCGCGCGCCTGGCTCAAGCTTTCGGTGGACAGCGCTAGTGTGATCATGGGGGTCCGGTACCGGGTGCAGGGCATGGAAAATCTGCCTACGGACCCGAATCAAGGGGTGGTGTTGCTGGTCAAGCATCAGTCCACCTACGAGACCTTTCTGATGCCGGCCATCATGCCGCGCCCGCTGGCCTATGTGTTCAAGAAAGAGCTGCTGAAAGTGCCGTTCTTCGGCTGGTCCATCGGTGCGCTGGACATGATCCATATCGATCGCGCCCAGCGCTCGCGCGCCTTCCACAAGGTGGTGGAACAGGGCAAGCGCCTGCTCAACCAGGGAATCTGGGTCATCATGTTCCCCGAAGGCACGCGCGTGAACCGGGGCGAGAAGGGCGAATACAAGACCGGTGCCACGCGCCTGGCCATCATGGCCGGCGCTCCCGTGGTGCCGATCGCCGTGACCTCGGCCAAATGCTGGCCGCGCAAGGCCTTCATCAAAAAGCCCGGCATGGTGGATGTGTCCATTGGCAAACCCATCCCCACCAAGGGTCGCAAGCATGACGAGCTGATGCTCGAGGTCGAAGCCTGGATCGAGGCCGAGATGCAGCGCCTGGACCCCGAGGCCTATCGCAAATAAGAGCCAGCGGCCGGCCATGTCCACGGGCGATACCTTGAAGCAGGCCTGGCAATGGCTGGTTCCCCCTGTGGTTGAGGATGGGCTGGGGCGGTTGCGCGCGCGTCGGCGCGCGATGGAAGCGCCGCCGCAGCCGTCGGCGCCGGCCACCCTGCTGCCCGAGCCGAAGGTCGAAGAAATACTAATGGAAACCGCCGCATATACTGCGGTGGATGCTATTGAATCCATAGAGACGCAAGCCAGATCCGAGCAGCTATTGGCCCATCCGGATGCCAGCCACCGCACCGCGCTGCATGGCCGGGATGTG
>JAFAIY010000074.1 GCA_019236485.1 Comamonas sp.
CGAGGTTGATGCCGGGCTTGTACGAAGGCTGGACCGCGCCGAATTCCGTGGACGGCTTGCCGGCCACGAAGTCGCCGACGAGCTGGCCGGGCGCGCTGTAGTTGCGGCCGCCCAGCACATAGGCCCGGGATTCCAGCTGGCGCTGGAGCACGATGCCGGAGAGCGGGTGATGCTCTCCCGGCGTGAGCTTTTCGACGCCATAGGTCTTGCCGTCGAAGGCCCAGGCAAAGCTCGCTGCGTCCTGCGGATAGTCCTCGGGGCTGATGGCGCAGACCATGCCGGCGTTGGCATTGCGCTCGGCGCGCGAATACTGGCTCATGCCGTTGGTAACGACGCGCTCGGGCTCGCTGGTCGCGGCCACCACGGTGCCGCCCGGGCACATGCAGAAGCTGTAGACGGCGCGGCCGTTCTGCGCATGGTGCACCAGCTTGTAATCCGCGGCGCCCAGCAGCGGATGGCCCGCATCCTTGCCCCAGCGCGCCCGGTCGATCACGCTTTGCGGGTGCTCGATGCGGAAGCCCACGGCAAAAGGCTTGGCCTCCATGGCCACGCCGCGTTCGTAGAACATCGCAAAAGTGTCGCGGGAGCTGTGGCCCAGAGCCATGACCGCATGGCGCGTGGCCAGCGCATAGCTCTCGCCCGTGGCTTGGTTCAGCACCTGCAGGCCCACGAGCTGGCGGTTCTCGCCTTCGACCCGCACATCGCTCACGCGCTGTTCGAAGCGGATCTCGCCCCCCAGGCGAATGATTTCCTCGCGTATGCCCTCGACGACCTTCACCAGCTTGAAGGTGCCGATATGCGGATGGGCGGCAAACAGAATCTCGGCGGGCGCGCCATGAGCCACGAACTCGCTCATCACCTTGCGGCCCAGATGGCGCGGGTCCTTGATCTGGCTGTAGAGCTTGCCGTCCGAGAAGGTGCCGGCGCCGCCTTCGCCAAACTGCACATTGGATTCGGGCGTCAGCTCGCGCTTGCGCCACAGGCCCCAGGTGTCCTTGGTGCGCTCGCGCACCTGCTTGCCGCGCTCCAGCACAATGGGCTTGAAGCCCATCTGCGCCAGCACCAGCGCCGCAAAAATGCCGCAGGGGCCAAAGCCCACGACCACGGGGCGCTGCTCCAGCTCCGCCGGTGCCTGGCCCACGGGCTTCCAGCTCATATCGGGCGTGGGATTGACATGGGCGTGCTCGGCAAACCGCGCGAGCAGCGCGGCCTCCTGGCCGGCATCGGCCAGCGTGATGTCGACGATGTAGACGGCCAGCAGCTCGGACTTGCGCGCATCGAAGCTGCGCTTGTGCACCTGCAGGCTGGCGATGGCCTGGGGCGCAATGCCCAGGCGTTCGGCCGCCAGCTGCATGAGCTTGTCCGCGGGGTGGTATTCGGTGTGGTTCTCGGGGTGGTATTGCACCGCCGCGAGCGGGAGTTTGAGTTCAGCGATCCGGATCATGGCTTGTACCTATCAAGCAGGGGCTAGGATGGTACGGCAAAGCCCGTGTCGATGGCGGTCGCGGCCGCTGTGGCCTTGGCCGGGACTCGGAAAACCTGCTCGGTGACTCCCGGTTTGATAGCTGGCAGCGCTTGCGCATCAAGCGCTAAGCACCAGCCGGGAATGGCCCACGCCAGCGCCTTTTTCCACGCGGATCTGCGCGGGAATGCGCTCCTTGAGTGCTTCCACATGGCTGATGATGCCAATCATCTTGCCGCTGGCGTTCAGCGCGTCCAGGGCCGTCAGCGCTGTTTCCAGGGTCTCGCCGTCGAGGGTGCCGAAGCCTTCGTCGAGGAATAGCGAGTCTATCGATGTCTTGTTGCTGACCAGATCCGACAGCGCCAGGGCCAGTGCCAGGCTGACCAGGAACGCCTCGCCGCCCGACAGGGTGCGCGTGTCGCGCGCGACCTCGGCCTGCCAGCCGTCCATGATGTCCAGCTCCAGCTCCCCCGTGGGCTTGCGGTGCAGCAGATAGCGGCCGTGCAGGCGCGTGAGGTGGCGGTTGGCCAGATGCAGCAAATGGTCCAGGGTCAGGCCTTGAGCAAACTTGCGGAACTTGTCGCCCCTGGCCGAGCCTATCAGTCCGTCCAGCCGCTGCCAGAGCTCGCTGTCGCGCTGCTGTTCGGCGATCTGCCGCAGCAGTTCCTGCTGGCCCGCGCGGCGCTGCGCATCGTCGTCCAGGCGCGCGTGGGCGGCGCCCAGTTGTTCGGTGAGCCGGGTGCGTTGGCCCTCCAGTGTGTGCAGACGGGCTTGTACGGCATCTGGCGTTTGATCGGTCAGAGCCTGAGCTTGCAGCTGGGCGTGTTGCGCGCGCGCCTGTGCCAGCAGTGCGGCGGCACTTTGCAATGAGCTGGTCAGCGTCTGTTGCAGCTGCTGCAGACGCTGGCGTTCGACCTCGGGC
>JAFAIY010000092.1 GCA_019236485.1 Comamonas sp.
CGGCCACCGTGCCCGTGTCGGCGCTCAAGGGCTATAACGTGGTCAATACCGAGGCCGGCTGGGCCGGCTATCACGGCCCCAGCCTGCTGCAGCTGCTGGAGCGCCTGCCCAACACGCCCAACGACCAGGACCTGCCCCTGGCCTTCCCCGTGCAGTGGGTGGAGAAGTTCTCTTCCTCGGCCGACACCTCCCAGGGCCGCCGCGTGTTCTGGGGCCGCGTGGCCGCAGGCCTGGCACAGGTCGGCGCCCAGGTGCAGATCCTGCCCAGCGGCCAGTTGGCCACGGTGGCCCAGGTCATAGACCATGCGCGCGCGCCGCAAAGCGTGCATGCCGGCCTGTCGGCCGGCATCACGCTGGACCGTGAAGTGGACGTTTCGCGCGGCGACTGGATCGTGGCCGCGCCCCTGCCAGCCCAGGCCGCCGAGGACGACTTCGACACGCCTGCAACGCAAAGCCCCTGGCCCGCGAGCCGCGAGATCGTGGCCACCGTGGCCTGGATGGACAACGAGCCCCTGGTGCCCGGCCGCGTGTACTGGGCGCTGCACGGACACCGCTGGGTCAAGGCCAAGGCGCGCCGCGTGCAGCACCGCCTCAACATCAACACCCTGGAGCGTGAAGAGGCCCAGCAGCTCGAGGCCAATGCCATCGGCCAGGTGGAACTGGTGCTGCAGGAAGCCATTCCCGCCGCGCCTTTCGCCAAGGCCCGCCAGCTGGGATCGCTGATCCTGGTGGACACGGCAAGCCATGCCACGGCCGGTGCGGCCCTGGTGAACTGAAGCTTCTGCAAGCCCGGCCGCAGGGTGGCTCTGGAGTGCATACCAGATCGCCATGCGGCCTTATCCATGCCAGGGACTGGCGCTGCGCGGGAAAAATCCTAAAATCACGGGGTTTCACCAATCCCCACATAAATAGAATCCTTCATGACTCACGTCGTCACCGAAAACTGCATCAAGTGCAAATACACCGATTGCGTGGATGTTTGCCCCGTAGACTGCTTCCGCGAAGGCCCCAACTTCCTGGTCATCGATCCCGACGAGTGCATTGACTGCGCCGTCTGCATCCCCGAGTGCCCCGCCAACGCCATCTTTGCCGAGGAAGATGTGCCCGCCGATCAGCTGGCCTTCATCAAGATCAATGTGGACCTGTCCCAGCTCAAGAGCTGGAAGAGCATCACCAAGCGCAAGGGCGCCCTGCCCGATGCCGACGAATGGAATGGCAAGCCGAACAAAGTGGATTTGCTCGAGCGCTGAGCGGCTCGAGGCGCGGACTGCGCTACGCTTGGCCGCATGAGCCTGTCTAACGCAAAGTCCAACGCATCCTCACACTCCCAACCCGCCGTGGAAACCGACGCCCTCATCATCGGCGCGGGTCCGGCGGGTTTGTTTCAGGCCTTCCAGCTGGGCCTGCAGGGCCTTGCTGCCCATCTGGTTGACGCCCTGCCCCATGCGGGCGGCCAGTGCTATCAGCTCTACGGGCACAAGCCCATCTACGACATTCCCGGCATTCCCGTCTGCAGCGGGCTCGAGCTGGTGCAGCGGCTGGAGCAGCAGATCGCGCCCATGCAGGTGCCGCGCCATCTGGGCCAGCAGGTCCAGAGCCTGGAGCCCATGGCCGACGGGCGCTGGCAGATAGACACCACGGCCGGAACCCGGTTTCAGGCACGCACGGTGTTCATCGCGGCGGGCGTGGGGGCTTTTGTGCCCAAGGCCCTCAAAGTGCCCGGAGCCGAGCTGCTGCACCCCGAGCAGCTCCTCTATCACCCCCAGCGCCTGGATCTGGCCGCGGGGCGCGAGGTGCTGGTCTATGGCGGCGACGAGGACGCCGTCGCTGCGGCCATTGCCTGCGCCACCGAGGGCGGCATGCGCGCAAGCAAGACCTATCTCATGCACCGACGCGATGCCTTCAGCGCCGAGCCCGCGCAGCTGGAGCGGTTGCAGCAGCTGCGCGAATCCGGAGCCGTGGAGGTGGTCATCGGCCAGATCACCGAGGTGCTGCAGCAGGACGGCCAGTTGCAGGCCGTGCAATGGATGGATGGCGAGGGCGACGAGCACCCGCTGCCTCTGGAACTGTTGCTGGTCTATCTGGGCATCTCGCCGCGCCTGGGCCCGTTGACGGACTGGGGCCTGGCGCTGGAGCGCAAGCAGCTGCTGGTGGACCCGGCCACGCTGGCCACCAGCGCGCCTGGCATTTATGCGATCGGCGATATCGTCAGCTATCCCGGCAAGAAGCGGCTGATCCTCTGTGCC
>JAFAIY010000119.1 GCA_019236485.1 Comamonas sp.
GTGATGTGAATCTGATCACCCGCACGCGCCACGGGCGAGGCTTCGCCCGGGCCCAGCAGCAGCACATCGCCGGCGGACAAGGTCATGAACTCCGTCACATCGGCAATCAGCTGCGCCGCGGACCGCACCAGGGTCGCAAAGCTGCGCTCGTAGACGCGGCGGCCGTTGATGGCAATGCTCAGCGTGGCTTGATCCAGATCGAAGCCGGCCTCGCCCGGGAGCAGCCGGCTCATGGGGCAGAAGCCGTCGCGGTCGCGCTGCCGTATCGCGGGGCGGTAGTAGTTCTCGTGCGGCAGGGTCAGGTCGCTGGCCAGCACCAAACCCGCGACATGGCTCAGGGCCTCATCGACCGACACGCGCGTGGCGGCCTTGCCCATCACAAGGCCTATGGTCGCGTCTATGCGCAGCTCGCCGGGGTCGGCCGGCACGGCCACCGCGGCGCCATCGGCGGCAAAGGTGTTGCGCGGCTTGATATAGAGCACGGGCGCCCTGGGCGCGGCCTTGTAGGGGGCGCTGTCGAACTGGGGCGACAGGCGCTCCATGGTGGCACGGTCATTGAGCAGCACACCGTAGACGGTGCGCAGCGGCAGGCCGTCGCTCAGAAGAATAGGCTGAATCTGCATGGTCGAGATTTAGTTAACGTGGTAATTGTTATCTCGCCGCAAGCATGCGTCAACCTGTGCAAGCCCGGGGTTTTCACTTAATCTGTTAACTAAATTTTTCAGACCGCAGTGCCCGCATCCAGGCGTACGAGCATGAAAAAAGGCCGTGCTTTGCAGCACGGCCCGGGATCTCGAATCAGGGTAACGGAGGGGCTTTGTTTTCGATAGCTATTGCCGCTCGTCTGTTCTCGGTTTCACGCTGAACTACGGCCGATATGCATGCACATCAGGCGCTGCCAGCTATGAAAATCAGCGAATCAGCAGGACGGGAACGGTGCAGCCGGCCAGCACCTGGGAGCTGACCGAACCCATGATCAGACGGCCCAGCGCGCCGTGGCCATGCGTGCCCATGGCGATCAGGTCGAACTTGCCTTCCTGCGCTTCATGGATGATGGTGTCGGCGATGGGGCCGACCTTGCTGATGCTGTGCGCCTGCACGCCGCGCGCCTTCAGGAACTCCTGCACGGGTTGCAGAATCTTGGCCGACTCCTCGTCGTAATACTGCTCCACCACCTCCTTGCCCAGTGCGGCGCGCGCGCGCGGGGGCAGCAGGGGCTGGACGGTGATGACGCTGTACTCATGACCCGTGCCCAGCGTCTCCTGATGCGATGTCAGGTAGGCGAGCATCTTCTGGGTGTAGGCGCTACCGTCGACGGCAAGCAAAATCTTCATGGCAAATCCTCCTGGTTGATGCTTCAAGACTACGGGCTGGTCGCGGCCTGCGCCTTGACTTGGCTCAAGTCCACGGTCGATGCGGGCAAAAAGTCCTGCTGCTCGCCCTTGCGCGCATAGCCCAGCGGATTGGCCACCACGCGGCATTGCCAGGCGCTGCCGTCGGCGCGCGTACCGCTGGCCAGATAGTCGCTGGCGCAGTGCAGATGGCCGTGCAACCAGAGGTCGGCATAGGGCAGCAGATCGTCCATCACATTGCAGAAACCCGCCGTGCCCGGCACCAGGCCGTAGCGCGGATCGGCGCTGCGCAGGCTGGGCGCGAAATGGGTCACGGCCACCGTGGGGCCGTCGAACGGCCGCTCCAGCGCGGCGCGCAGCCAGTCCTGGCACAGCAGGCTTTCCTCGCGCATGGGCGCGGCCAGGAAAGGCTCGCCCTGGCGGGTGCCGCCGGTTTTCTGCAGATAGAAGTTCGCGGCGCGAAAAGCCTTCTCACGCAGCCGGTGCAGCTGGGTCAGGTCCGTCACGCCCTCGTGCATGGCCATGGCGTCGAAATCGCTCCACAGCGTGGTGCCTATGAAGCGCACCCCATCCAGCAGAACGGTTTCGCGGTCCAGCCAAATCAGGCCCAGCTCATCGCAGGTACGGCGCAGGCGCAGGCGCGCCTCGTCGAAGTCCTGCATATCGTATTCATGGTTGCCGGGCACGAAGAGCACGGGAGCCGGCCAGCCCGCATACTGCGGCAGCGGCGAGAAACGCTCGAGGCCGAAGTGCTCGCCGTCGACCTGGGTGCTGCTCTGGTAGGAGCCGATATCGCCGGCCAGCACCAGGACATCGGCCCCGGCCGCGGGCTCGGCCACGAACTCGGGGTGGACTTCAAGGTGCAGGTCTGACAGCAGCTGGATCTTCATAGGGCTAGTTTAGATTCTGTTGGCAAGGCGCCGGCCCCAATAGCCCCTGTCAGGCATGCTGCGCGACCTGGGCCGTGCCGTTGGCAAAAGTGATTTCCGCCGAGCGCGTCAGCGTCTTGAGCAGCCAGTCATAGGCCTGGGGGTGCGGGCCGCGGCGGCGCCACAGCGCGTCCACATGCACGGGCGTGACGTCAAACGGCAGCTCGCGCAGCACCAGTTGCTCCTGCATGCCCGTCACGGGCACGAAGTGGCGCGGCAAGATGGTCAACAGATCGGAGTTCATGACCACGCGCGCGGCCGTGAAGAACTGGTTGACCGTGAGCACCACCTCGCGCGTGTGGCCCAGCGATGCCAGGGCCTCGTCGATAAAGCCGAAGGAGCGGCCCGAGAAGCTGACCAGCATATGGCGCGCGGCGCAGTAATTGTCCAGCGTGAGCGGCACCTGCTCCAGCGGGTGGCCTTTGCGCATCACGCACAGATATTCACCCTCATACAGGCGGCGGCTGTCGAAAGCCACCAGCGCCCCGGCCTGGGCCCGCGCCGTCAGATCGGCCAGCACGGCCGGGAAATAGCCCACGGCCATATCGGCCTCGCCATCGTCCAGCAGCGGCCGCGGATCGCGCGTGGTCAGCGGCAAAAGCCGTATGCCTATGCCCGGAGCCTCGCGCTCCAGAATCGGGTACAGCGGCGGAATCAGCGTGGCGGCCGTGGCATCGGCCATGGCGATCACGAACGTGGCCTCGGCCGTGGCGGCGTCGAAGTCGTCGGGCGCCAGCACGCCTTCGAGCTGCTGCATGGCCTCGCGGACCGCGGGCCACAGCGCCTGGGCGCGCGGCGTGGGCTCCACGCCCTGGCCCTGGCGCACCAGCAGCTCGTCGCCCAGCACCTCGCGTAGCCGGCGCATGGCGTTGCTGACTGCGGGCTGGGTGATGGAGAGCTTGTGCGCGGCGCGCGTGAGGCTGCGCTCGGACATGACCTCGTCAAACACGCGCAGCAAGTTGAGGTCCAGCGAGCGAAAGTTAAGGGACATGGCGTCATCCAATACATCACTGCTGTGAATGCTACAGATTCAAAATATAAATTTGAATATACCTAGGGTAATCCCTATAGTTACACCTAGTCCCCGGGCATTTCGCCAAAAGCGTGGATCCAAAGGGTTAACTGCCATGAGCAACTTTATTTACAACTCCTACTGTGTCGAGCACCCCGGTGTGGTGCGTATCTATCAAGCCGATGACGAGCGCATGGCCGCCATCGCCGCCAGCCACCAGGCGCGCACCCAGTCGCGCTGGATGGTACTGGCCGTTGTGCTGGCCGCTCTGGCCGCCGGCATCTACCAGGCCACCGAGACCTGGAGCGACGGCCATATGCTGGCCGCCTGGATCGTGCTCTGGGCCATGGCTTTCGCCAGCGTGGCACTGTTCACCACTCCGGTCCGCCGCGCCATCAACATGGTGCGTACCGGCTACCGCGCCTGGATCGGCAGCCGCCAGCAGGCCGCAGCCGACGAGCGCATCTGGAATGCCGCCCTGCAGGACGCCCGCCTGATGGCCGATCTGGCCCGCGCCATGGATCGCCAGAACCGCTAAGCTTCGCGCCTCTTCAGAAGAAAGCCGCTGCCCACAAGGCCGCGGCTTTTTTCATGCCCGCGCGGCACTCCAGCCCTTGCGGCATCTGCGCTGGCAGCTATCAAAACGAAGACCAAGAAAAAGCCCTGCGGCCTAGGGCGGCAGGGCTTGGGTCTTTGGCGGAGGCTTAGGCCGCCAGACGCTGTTCCAGCTTGGCCTTAGTGTCCAGCAGGGCCTTGGGCAGGTTATAGGCCAGCTTGTCGAAATGCTCGCCGTGCAGCTTCATTTCCTCGGCCCAGGCGGCCTTGTCGATATTGGTCACGCTGTCGAACTGGGCGGCGTCGAAATCCAGACCCGTCCAGTTGATTTCTGCGTACTGGGGGGCAATGCCGAAAGCCGTTTCCTGGCCCTGGGCCTGGCCTTCCAGACGGTCGATCATCCACTTGAGCACGCGCATGTTCTCGCCATAGCCGGGCCAGACGAACTTGCCTTCGGCGTTCTTGCGGAACCAGTTGGTGGTGAAGATCTTGGGCAGCGTCGCGCCCTGGGCTTCGATCTTGGCACCCAGATCCAGCCAATGCTGGAAATAGTCGCTCATGTTGTAGCCGGCAAACGGCAGCATGGCGAAAGGATCGCGACGCACCACGCCTTGGGCGCCGAAAGCGGCGGCCGTGGTCTCGGAGCACATGGTGGCGGCCATGTACACGCCCTCGGTCCAGTCACGCGCTTCGGTCACCAGAGGCACGGTGGTGGAGCGGCGGCCGCCGAAGATCATGGCGTCGATCTTCACGCCCTTGGGGTCGTCCCAGGCTTCGTCCAGCGCGGGGTTGTTGGTGGCGGCCACGGTGAAGCGGGCATTGGGGTGGGCGGCCTTGGCGCCGGTTTCCTTGGCGATCTGGGGCGTCCAGTCCTTGCCCTGCCAGTCGATCAGGTGATCGGGCAGCTTGCCCTGGTCCTTTTCCATGCCTTCCCACCACACGTCGCCGTCGTCGGTCAGCGCCACATTGGTGAAGATCACGTTCTTGTCCAGGCTCAACATGCAGTTCGGGTTGGTCAGCATATTGGTGCCGGGAGCCACGCCGAAATAGCCGGCTTCGGGGTTGATGGCGCGCAGCGAGCCGTCGGCCTGGGGCTTGATCCAGGCGATGTCGTCACCGATGGTCGTGACTTTCCAGCCGTCGAAGGCCTTGGGCGGCACCAGCATGGAGAAATTGGTCTTGCCGCAGGCACTGGGGAAGGCCGCTGCCACGTGGTACTTCTTGCCTTCGGGGTTGGTGACGCCCAGGATCAGCATGTGCTCGGCCAGCCAGCCCTGTTCCTTGCCCATGGTCGAGGCGATGCGCAGCGCAAAGCACTTCTTGCCCAGCAGCGCGTTGCCGCCGTAGCCCGAGCCATAGGACCAGATTTCGCGCGTTTCGGGGTAGTGCACGATGTACTTGGTCTTGCTGCAGGGCCAGGTGGTCTGGTCCTTCTCGCCGTCCTTCAGAGGCGCGCCGATGGTGTGGACGCAGGGCACGAACTCGCCGTCGGCGCCGATCACGTCGTACACGGCACGGCCCATGCGGGTCATGAGCTTCATGTTGACGGCCACATAGGGGCTGTCGGACAGCTCGATGCCCACGTGGGCGATGGGCGAGCCCAGAGGGCCCATGGAGAACGGCACCACATACATGGTGCGGCCTGTCATGCAGCCGTCAAACAGGGGCTGCAGAGTGGTGCGCATCTCGGCGGGAGCCATCCAGTTGTTGGTCGGGCCGGCGTCTTCCTTCTTGGCGGAGCAGATATAGGTGCGGTCCTCGACACGGGCCACGTCCGAAGGATCGGTCCAGGCCAGGTAGCTGCCGGGGCGCTTGGCCAGAGGCTTGAAGGTGCCGGCGTCCACCAGCTGTTGGCACAGGGCGTCGTATTCGGCTTGCGAGCCATCGCACCAGTGGATCTTGGCGGGCTTGCACAGCGCGGCCATCTCGGCCACCCAGGCGACGAGCTTGGGATTCTTGACGTAGTCAGGAGCCTGAATGTTCAGGCTTTGCACGGCGGCGTTCATGGAGAGTTCCTTCAATTGAAAAAAACCAGTTTTTCAAAGAGACACCCGGCCGGCTCGCCTCGGCTGCGTCTTTGAAAAAAGGCTTTTGAAGAGGGTTGGCCAAGGTTTTCCTAGCGTTCTCCAGTGCCCGCAATGCGTCAGAAATGGTCAAAACTGCCGTGCGTCGCACAGCAGCGGGACATCGATTCTAGGTAGGGGGGCAAAATTTGTCAGCAACTGACATGCAATAACTATGCATTTTGTGCATCAAAATATGCACAAAGATATAAGTCCGCAGGCCGCGCGGCCATGAAAAAACCCCGCCAGGCGGGGTTGCTTTCTAGGGGCGGCCAGGGCTAGGCCATGTGCACGGCAATAAAGGCCAGCAGAAACATCATCACGGCGCCGGCGAGGGGAATGATGACGGGAATGAAGGGCACGGCGGCTTCGGCTGCGTCCTGCGGCTCATGGTTCACGACGGGATCATCTGACATGTGATCAACACTCCTCCTGAAGACAGGCGGTGAAACAAGCTAACTCTGCAGCCATTCTAGGCATGGCTCTGAAGGCAGAGCTCAGGGAAAGCCATAGCGCCGGCCACGCGGGCTTCCCGGGCGCGGCCGGGCCAACAGCACTGCTTCTATGTCGACCATGCGCAGATAGATGCGCACTTGGATGCATGGGAATATGCTGAGCCTGCGGACGACCCGACGCCTGGCGCAGGCAGTTCAAGGCCGCAACGCGGCGCCGAAGTCCATCGCCGAAAGGATGGCCGATATGGTGAGTGTTTCTTTCTTGTTCTGGCTGATCGTCCTGCTGCTGGTGATCGGCCTGGCGTCCGCCTCGATCTGGATTTTTCGCGAATACGAACGCGGCGTGGTCTTCACGCTGGGGCGCTTCTGGAAGGTCAAGGGTCCGGGGCTGGTCTTCATCATTCCCGCGGTTCAGCAGGTGGTGCGGGTGGATTTGCGCACCGTGGTGCTCGAGGTTCCGCCGCAGGACGTGATCTCGCGCGACAACGTCTCGGTCAAGGTCAATGCCGTGGTCTATCTGCGCGTGGTGGATTCCGAGAAGGCCGTCATCCAGGTGGTCAACTATCTCGAAGCGACCAGCCAGCTCGCGCAGACCATGCTGCGCTCCGTGCTGGGCAAGCACCTGCTTGACGAGATGCTGGCGGAGCGCGAATCGCTGAACCTGGACATCCAGCAGGCGCTGGATGCGCAAACCGATGCCTGGGGCATCAAGGTCTCGAATGTGGAGATCAAGCAGGTCGATCTGACCGAGTCCATGATCCGGGCGATTGCCCGCCAGGCCGAGGCCGAGCGCGAACGCCGCGCCAAGGTGATCCATGCCGAGGGCGAGCTGCAGGCCTCGGAAAAACTGTCCCAGGCGGCGAAGATCCTGGCCCAGGAGCCCCAGGCCATCTTGCTGCGCTATCTGGAGACGCTGACCGTGATCGGTGCAGACAAGAACACGACCGTGGTCTTCCCCCTGCCCATGGATCTGGTGGCGCCGCTGATGAAGAAGCTCGGGGCCCTGCAGATCTGAGCTACGCCGCCATGATGTGCATGGACTCCATCACACCAGGGCGGCCTCCATGCCGGCGCGGCGCAGCTGGTCCAGCACCTCGCTCACATGGGCGTGGCCGCGTGTCTGCAGCACGAACTCGATCTCCACATTCTGCGCGGCCAGCATGGTGAAGGCGCGCTGGTGATGCACCTCCTCGATGTTCGCACCGGCGCCGGCCACGGTGGCCGTGATCTGGGCCAGCACGCCGGGCACGTCGCGCGCGCTGACGCGAACGCGCGCCAGGCGGCCCGAGCGCACCATGCCGCGCTCGATGATGGCGGCCAGCAGCATGGGGTCGATATTGCCGCCCGACAGCACCAGGCCCACCTTTTTGTTCTTGAAACGCTGGGGGTAGCGCAGCAGCGCGGCCAGGCCCGCCGCGCCCGCACCTTCCACCAGGGTTTTTTCGATCTCCAGCAGCATGAGCACGGCCTGCTCGATATCGCCCTCGTCCACCAGCAGCAGATCGTCCACGCAGCGCCGCACCACCTCCTGGGTGATGATGCCGGGCTGGGTCACGGCAATGCCTTCGGCGATCGTCGAAGTGCCCATGGGCAGGTCGGTATGGCGCAGCGCATTGACCATGGAGGGGAAGCGCTGGGTCTGCACGCCCACAACCTCGATTTCGGGCTTGAGGGTCTTGGCCGCCGTGGCTATGCCCGCGATCAGGCCGCCGCCGCCGATGGCGATGACCAGCGTGTCCAGATCGGGCTGGACCTGCAGCATCTCCAGGGCCAGCGTGCCCTGGCCTGCGGCAATGGCTTCGTCGTCATAGGGGTGGACAAAGGTCAGCTGCTGCTCATGCGCGAGCTGGTAGGCATGGGCGCGGGCCTCGGCCAGCGTATCGCCATGCAGCACCACCTCGGCCCCGAAGCCGCGCGTGCGCTCCACCTTCACGCCGGGCGTGAAGCGCGGCATGACGATGACGGCGCGCAGGCCCAGGCGCTGCGCGTGATAGGCCACGCCCTGGGCGTGATTGCCGGCGCTCATGGCGACCACGCCATGGGCGCGCTCCTCGTCGCTGAGCAGCAGCAGCTTGTTGAGCGCACCGCGCTCCTTGAAGGAGGCAGTGAACTGCAGGTTCTCGAACTTGAGGTAGACCTGCGCGCCCGTGATCTGCGAGAGCGTGCGCGATTCGACGCATGGGGTCTGGAGCACGGCACCGTTCAGGCGCTCGGCGGCGGCTTGGATATCTGCATAGGTCAGCATGGTGAATATTGTGCAAGCGCCGCGCCACCCCGTCCATGCGCCGGGCCTGCCAGCTCAGGTATTGATAGCTGGACACGCTTTGCACGGCTGGCTTCTAGGCCAAAAACAGTGGAATTCAGGCCGGCCGGCACGTCGCTTCGATCATCTAAGGATTACCCTTGGTTTCGGCAAAACATGCAACATAATGCCGAAACCTCCGTGCATTTTTTGAATAATTCTGCATAATTGTGCCAACACTCATGGAGTGAGTGCACTATCTTTCATCTCCCCAGGAGGCGAGCATGCAGCAGCAACCCAGCGTCGATTACCGCACCAACCCCAGCCAGTACCGCCATTGGTCGTTTGAAGTGGACGGCTCCATCGCCCGCATGAAGCTGGACATTGCCGAGGACGGCGGCATACGCCCCGGCTACAAGCTCAAGCTCAACAGCTACGACCTGGGCGTGGATGTGGAGCTGCACGACGCGCTGAACCGCATACGCTTCGAGCATCCCCAGGTCAGGACGGTGATCGTCACCAGCGGCAAGGAACGCATCTTCTGCTCGGGCGCCAACATCTTCATGCTCGGCGTCTCCTCGCATGCGTGGAAGGTGAACTTCTGCAAGTTCACCAACGAGACGCGCAACGGCATCGAAGACAGCTCCAGGCACGACGGGCTCAAGTTCGTGGCCGCCGTCAACGGCGCCTGCGCGGGCGGCGGCTACGAGCTGGCCCTGGCCTGCGACGAGATCGTGCTCATCGACGACCGCTCCTCCTCGGTCTCTCTGCCCGAGGTGCCGCTGCTGGGCGTGCTTCCGGGCACGGGCGGCCTGACCCGCGTGACCGACAAGCGCCATGTGCGCCACGACCTGGCCGACATCTTCTGCACCAGCGTCGAAGGCGTGCGCGGCCAGCGCGCCGTGGACTGGCGCCTCGTCGATGCGGTGGCCAAGCCCGCGCAGTTCAACGAGGTCGTGAACCGCCATGCCGCCAAGCTCGGCGAACACAGCTCGCGCCCCGGCTCGGCCAAGGGCATACAGCTGACCCAAATAGAGCGCGAGCAAAGCGCGGACGGCCTGAGCTATGCGCATGTCAGCGTGCAGATCGACCGCAGCAAGCGCACGGCCAGCATCACCGTGAAAGCACCGCAAGGCCAGCAGCCCAGCGGCATCGAAGCCATTGAGAACGCGGGCGCCGACTGGTGGCCGCTGGCCATGGGCCGCGAGCTCGACGACGCCATCCTGCATCTGCGCACCAACGAACTCGACGTGGGCACCTGGGTCCTCAAGACCGAGGGCGATGCGGCCGCCGTGCTGGCCGCCGACCAGAGCCTGATCGCCCACCGGGAGCACTGGCTGGTGCGCGAGACCATAGGCCTGCTGCGCCGCACGTTTGCGCGCCTCGACGTGTCCTCGCGCTCGCTGTTCGCGCTGGTCGAGCCCGGCTCCTGCTTTGCAGGCATGCTGGCCGAGCTGGTGTTCTGCGCCGACCGCGCCTATATGCTGGTGCTGCCCGACGAGCCCGAGCGCCAGCCCGTCATCACGCTGGACGAATTCAACTTCGGCCTGCTGCCCCTGGTCAACGAGCAAAGCCGTTTGCAGCGCCGCTTCTACGAGGAGTCCGCGCCGCTGGAGGCCGCACGCGCCGCCGTGGGCCGTGCTCTGGACGGCGACGCGGCCCAGCAGCTGGGACTGGTCACAGCCGCACTCGACGATATCGACTGGGAAGACGAGATCCGCATCGCCATCGAGGAGCGCGCGTCCATGTCGCCCGATGCGCTCACGGGCCTGGAAGCCAATCTGCGTTTTGCCGGCAAGGAGAACATGGTCACGCGCATCTTCGGCCGCCTCTCGGCCTGGCAGAACTGGATCTTCAACCGCCCCAATGCCGTGGGCGAAAAAGGCGCTCTCAAGTTGTATGGAACAGGCCAGAAAGCCGGCTTTGATTTCAACAGAGTATGAGAAAGCTCTCCCTGAGCGGCTACGCCGCTTCCCCCTCTCTGGCACTACGTTCCGGAGGGGGACAACGCCCTCGCAGCGGGGCGGCCCTTGCTCGGCGTTACCCGGTTGGGCCGAGCCAGTTTCACAGCAAGTACACGGCTTCATGAATCGGCGAAACATCACAGGAGACCTCCCATGAGCAGCATCGACTACAGCCAGAAGATTCCCAACAACGTGGACCTCAGCGGCGACCGCACCCTGCAGCGCGCGCTGGAGAGCTGGCAGCCCAATTTCATCAAATGGTGGGACGACGTGGGCCCCGAAGGATCGACCAACTACGACGTCTATCTGCGCACCGCGGTGAGCGTGGACCCGCAGGGCTGGGCCCAGTTTGGCTACGTGAAGATGCGCGACTACCGCTGGGGCATTTTCCTGAATCCTGCCGAGCAGGATCGCAGCATCCATTTCGGCGACCACAAGGGCGAGAAAGCCTGGCAGGACGTGCCCGGCGAGCACCGCGCCAATCTGCGCCGCATCATCGTCA
>JAFAIY010000125.1 GCA_019236485.1 Comamonas sp.
TGTGGGAAACCACGCTCAACCCCGACACGCGCCGCCTGCTGCCCGTGCAGTTCATGAACCTGGACTTTGCCCAGGCCGAGGCCGTGGTCACCAAGCTCATGGGCAAGGGCGAAGCCGCTGCCCGCCGCGAGCTCATGGAGCTGCATGGCGACGCCGTGGAGGTCGATATCTGAGCCTTCCCCGGCTTTGCGCTGCATGGATCACGCTATGTCAAACCTTCTGTCCCCTAAGCTGCCAGACCGCAGCCGCCTGCTGGCGGGCGGGCTGCGCCGCGGCTGCCTGCAGCTGCTGCTGGCCGGAGCGGGATGGCTGGCTCTGGCACCGGCCGCGCATGCCGATCTCTGGGCCTATGTGGATGAGCTGGGCGTGACCCATTTCGCGGCCGAAGCCATCGACGCGCGCTACAAGCTGTTCTTCAAGGGCAATGTCTACGACAGCAGCGAACAGGGCCTGCACCTGCGGCCCGATGCGGCCGCGCAGGGACTCAATGCGCGCACCAAGGTCGGCAATTTCTTCGAGACCGCGCCGGGCTTCAAGCATTTGCGCGGCCATCTGCGCAAGGCCGCCGACGCCACGGGCGTGGACTACGACCTGCTCAAGGCCGTGATCGCCGTGGAGTCCGGCTTTGATGCCGGGGCCGTCTCGCCCAAGGGCGCCGTAGGCCTGATGCAGCTGATGCCCGCCACGGCAGAGCGCTTTGGTGTCACGGGCAATCCAAAGCGCAGCGTGCAGCAGCAGCTGGCCGATCCTTCCGTCAACGTGCCGGCCGGCGCGCGCTATCTCAGCTATCTGATGGAGCTGTTCCCGGGCCGTCTGGATCTGGCGCTGGCCGCCTATAACGCGGGCGAGGGCGCGGTGCAGAAGTTCGGCCGCATCGTGCCGCCCTACAAAGAAACCATGAACTACGTCAAGGCCGTGATGGGCATTTACGAGCAGCTGCAGGCCGCAGCCTCCTCGGGGCCGCGCACCAGCGTGGCCTCGTCGGCGAGCCGGGCCGCGCCGCGTGTGCGCATGACCCTGCCCGCGGGCAACGCGGCCTCCAAGCCCGCAATGCCTTGAGTCGCCCGACTCGCGCAATTTGGAAAATTACAAAGAATTCATGAGCGATCAAACCATACTGGATTTGTCTCAACAAGCTGCCGGCGAGGCCCTGGATCTGGGCCAATACGCACAGCGCGCCTATCTCGAATACGCTTTGTCGGTGGTCAAGGGCCGCGCGCTGCCCGATGTCAGCGATGGCCTGAAACCCGTGCAGCGCCGCATTCTCTATGCGATGGAGCGCATGGGCCTGTCCTACGGCGGGCCCAGCGGCAACACGGCGGCCAAGCCCGTCAAGAGCGCGCGCGTGGTTGGCGACGTGCTGGGCCGTTTCCATCCGCACGGCGACCAGTCGGCCTATGACGCGCTGGTTCGCATGGCCCAGGATTTCAACCAGCGCTATCCGCTGGTCGATGGCCAGGGCAACTTCGGCAGCCGCGACGGCGACGGCGCCGCGGCCATGCGTTATACCGAGGCGCGCCTGTCCAAGATCACCGGCCTGCTGCTCGACGAGATCGACATGGGCACGGTGGACTTCGCGCCCAATTACGACGGCTCCACCGAAGAGCCCAGGCAGCTGCCCGCGCGCCTGCCGTTTGCGCTGCTCAATGGCGCCAGCGGCATTGCCGTGGGCCTGGCCACCGAAATCCCCAGCCACAATCTGCGTGAAGTCGCCGATGCCTGCGTGGCCCTGATCAAGAAGCCGCAGCTGCCCGAAGAGGAGCTGCAGGCGCTGATTCCCGGCCCCGACTATCCGGGCGGCGGTCAGATCATTTCCTCGAGCAGCGATATCGCCGATGCCTACCGCACGGGCCGCGGCAGCCTCAAGGTGCGTGCGCGCTGGAAGATAGAAGAGCTGGCGCGCGGTCAGTGGCAGATGGTGGTGACCGAGCTGCCGCCCGGCGTCTCGGCGCAGAAGGTGCTCGAAGAGATCGAGGACATCACCAACCCCAAGGTCAAGACCGGCAAGAAGGCTTTGACCCAGGAGCAGACCCAGCTCAAGGCCAGCATGCTGGCCGTGCTCGACGGCGTGCGCGACGAATCCAGCAAGGATGCGCCGGTACGCATAGTCTTCGAGCCCAAGACCGGAAAGATTCCGCAGCAGGAGCTGATCACGGCGCTGCTGGCCCACACCAGCCTGGAGTCCTCGAGCTCCATCAATCTGACCAGCATCGGCCTCGACGGCCGTCCGGTGCAGAAGTCGCTGCGCCAGATGCTTGAGGAGTGGATTGCCTTCCGCTTCCAGACCGTGACGCGCCGCAGCCAGCACCGGCTGGCCAAGGTGCTGGACCGCATCCACATTCTCGAAGGCCGCCAGGCCGTGCTGCTGAACATCGACAAGGTGATTGCCATCATCCGCGCCAGCGATGAGCCCAAGCAGGCACTGATCGACGAATTCCATCTCTCCGATCGCCAGGCCGAAGACATCCTCGAAATCCGTCTGCGCCAGCTGGCAAGGCTGGAAGCCATCAAGATCGAGCAGGAGCTCAAGGAACTGCGCAGCGAGCAGGGCAAGCTCGAAGACATTCTGGGCAGCGAAGCCACCATGCGCCGCCTGATCTGCAAGGAGATTGAGGCCGACGCCAAGAGCTTTGGCGACGATCGCCGCACGCTGATCCAGGAGCAGAAGAAAGTGGTGGCCGAGGTCAAGGTGGTGGACGAGCCCACGACCGTGATCATCTCCGACAAGGGCTGGGTGCGCACGCGCCACGGCCATGGCGTGGAGGCCGGCACGCTGAGCTTCAAGGCCGGCGACAGCCTGCACGGCACTTTCGAATGCCGCACCGTGGACCAGTTGCTGGCCTTCGGCAGCAACGGCCGCGTGTACTCGGTGCCAGTCTCGGCCCTGCCGGGCGGGCGCGGCGACGGCCAGCCCGTGACCACGCTGATCGAACTCGAGGCCGGCACCCAGCTGCTGTACTACTTTGCGGGTGCGGAAAGCACGCAGCTGCTGCTCTCGGGCTCGGGCGCCTACGGCTTCATGGCCACGGTGGGCGATATGGTCTCGCGCCAGAAGGCGGGCAAGGCCTTTGTCACGCTGGGCGAGGGCGAGACGCTGTGCGCGCCTTCGGTGGTGCAGGGCGTGCCCATGAATGCGCGCGCCGAAACGGTGGAGGGCGGCGAGCAGGGCGCTGGCCTGCTGGCTGCAGCCTCCCATGTGATCTGCGCCTCGGTGGGCGGCCGCATTCTGACCTTCGAGATCGGCGAACTCAAGGCCATGCCCAAGGGCGGGCGCGGCCTGATGCTGATCAGCCTGGAAGACAAGGACACGCTGGCCGGCGCCGCCGCCTATACGCGCAGCATCCGCCTGGACGGTGTGGGCCGCGGCGGCAAGGTCCGGAGCGAGAACCTTGAAATCCGCAGCCTGAACAATGCGCGCGGCAACCGCGGTCGCAAGGGCAAGGCCGCGGACCTGGGCTTCAAGCCCCAGAGCGTGACCCGCGTGGAATAAGTCCCGCGCACAGTCCCGAGCAAGCCGTGCCCGACCTGGAGTCGGCACGGCTTTTTTCATTCCGGGCCCGGCTGGAAAGGGAAACTCCGGCTGTTGAAAGCTGGCGTCTTTGATACCTTTATTTCATATAACTCCATGAAACAGAGGGTATATGCAGCGATTTCGAATGGCGCACAAGCTTTGGGCCGCGGTAATCTTGCTGATGCTGTGCCTGCTGGGCGTGGTGGGCTTTTCCGCCCATCGCTCCTCCAGGGCCCAGGAGCTTTCGGACCGCGCCGCGCAGCAGATGCGCCAGCGCGTGGACCTGGCCATCGAATGGATGGGGCTGACCGAGGCCAATGCGGCGCGCACGCTGGCCGTGATCCTGAGCGCGGATCCCTCGCTGGAAGAGGCTTTCAAGAGCGCGATCGAAGCGACCTCGGCACAGATATCCGAGGTGCAGAAGTCCATAGAGTCCATGCCTTTGTCGGGCGAGGACAGAGCCCAGATGCAGAGAATCGCCGCGGCCCGCACGGCCATGATCGAGGCGCGCAACCAGGCCAGACAGCTCAAGCAGTCGGCGCAGGTCCAGCAGGGCCTGGCCCTGGTCGAGCAGTCCTACAAGCCGGCCCTGGCCGCCTACAGGCAGACCCTGAGGGAGTTTGTGCAGCTGCAAAAGCAGGAGGCCCTGAACAGCCAGACGGAGATGGCGGCCATGCGCCTGGAAACCGTCAGGCTGGCCGGGGCGGCCGTGCTGGTTCTGCTGCTGGTCATCGCGGTAGGCGCCTATTTCCTGATCCGCAGCATGCGCACGCCGTTGCAGCAGGCCCAGGCCATGGCCGAGCGTATTGCCCAGGGTGATCTGAGCCTGGGCGACAAGGTCGGGCGCGGCGACGAGTTTGGCGATCTGCTGCGCACCCTGCAGACCATGTGCCAGGCGCTCAACGACATGGTGGCCCGGGTGCGGCAGAGCGCGGACAGCATTGCCGTCGCCAGCGCGCAGATTGCGGGCGGCAATCAAGACCTTTCGAACCGCACCGAGCAGACCTCGAGCAATCTGCAGCAGACGGCCGCGGCCATGGAGGAGTTCACCAGCACCATCCGCCACAGCGCCAGCAGCGCGGCCCAGGCGCGCGAGACGGCCAGCGATGCGGCGAGCCTGGCCCGGCACGGCGGCGAGGTCGTGGCCAGCATGATCTCGACCATGGACGAGATCCGCCACAGCAGCCAGAAGATAGGCGACATCATCGGCGTGATAGACAGCATTGCGTTTCAGACCAATATCCTGGCGCTCAATGCGGCCGTGGAGGCCGCCAGAGCCGGGGAGCAGGGGCGGGGCTTTGCCGTGGTGGCCAGCGAGGTGCGCAGCCTGGCGCAGCGCAGCGGCGATGCGGCCAAGGAGATCCGGGCCTTGATCGGCAGCTCGGTGGAGCGCGTGCACGACGGCTCCCGGCTGGTGCAAAGCGTGGGCTCGGCCATGGACGAGATCGTGCAGTCGGTGCAGAACGCGAGCCTGATGATTGCCGAGGTGACCGAAGCCTCCGTGCAGCAAAGCACCGGCGTGACCCAGGTCAACCAGTCCATAGGCCTGCTCGACGGGATGACCCAGCAGAATGCGGCCCTGGTGGAGCAGTCGGCGGCCGCGGCCCAGAGCCTGCGCGAGCAGGCCGAGCAACTGACGCACACGGTCAGCATATTCCGCATGGATCAGGCCTGGGTCGGCCAGCACCAGGCGGCTCATGCTATTTCTTCCGTAGCGTCCAGGCGGGCTCCGGCCGTCGCCGCGCCAAAGCGGCCGGCCCTGTACAGGGCCGCGCTGGAGCATGAGGGCTGATGCCGCCTAGCCGGCAAGCGCTACGGCCGCAAAGCTCTGTGCGGGCTGCATGATCTGGTCGCGGCAGGCCACCAGAGGCAGGTCGCGCTGGCCGGACTCGGTGTGCGAGACCAGGGCATACAGGGTGCTGACGGCGCTCGATACCGCCTCCGGCACCGCGCGCTCCCTAAGCAGATGGGCCAGCAGCACGGCGGAGAACACATCGCCCATGCCGTTTGGCAAGGGCTGGAGGTCGACAAAAGGCGTCTGCACCAGCCAGGCGCCGTCGGCCGTGACCGCCAGGGTGGCCAGCTGGTCGGCGGGCAGGTCTGCGGTGCGCAGGCTGGTTATGACGATCAGCGCCGCCGGCCCCTCATGCATCTGGGCCAGCGTGGCGCGCGCCGCCTCGATGGCCGCCGCCACGCTGGTCAGCGGCCTGCCGCACAGCAGCTCGAACTCATAGTGATTGGGCGTGATCACGCTGGCCAGGGACAGGGCGCGTTTGCGCAGAAAATCGGGGATGCCGGGGCGCACAAAGATGCCGCGGCCCACATCGCCCATCACAGGGTCGCACAGATAGCGGACCTCGGGGCGCAGGCTG
>JAFAIY010000375.1 GCA_019236485.1 Comamonas sp.
TCCAGGAAGACCTTGGCATCCAGAATCTTTTCCAGCTCCTGGCGCGCTTCGGTGGAGATGCGCTTGAGGCGCTCGCCGCCCTGGCCGATCACCATGGCCTTGTGGCCGTCGCGCTCGACCACGATGGTGGCGGCGATGCGCATGAAGCGGCCATGCTTGGGGCTGGGTTCTTCCTCGAACTTGTCGATGACCACCGTGGAGGTATAGGGCAACTCGTCGCCCGTGAAGCGGAACAGCTTTTCACGCACGGTTTCGGCCGCGAGGAACTTCTCGCTGCGGTCGGTCAGCTCGTCCTGGCCATAGAACCAGGGCTGCTGGGGCAGGTACTTGGAGCAGATGCCGAACATGCGTTCGATATCCTTTTTGTTCTTGGCCGACATGGGCACGAACTCGGCGAACGGGTGGCGCTCCTGCATATCGCGCAACCAGGGCGCGATCTCGGCGCGGCGGCCCACGGTGTCGAGCTTGTTGGCGATCAGCAGCGTGGGAATGCCGGGCTTGAACAGCGACAGCACCTTGGCATCGGCCAGCGTGAAACTGCCGGCCTCGACCACGAACAGGATCAGGTCCACATCGCCGATCGCGCCCATCACGGTCTTGTTCAGCGATTTGTTCAGCGCCGTCGAATGCTTGGTCTGGAAGCCCGGCGTGTCCACGAACACGAACTGGGTCTCGTCCTTGGTACGGATGCCGGTGATGCGATGGCGCGTGGTCTGGGCCTTGCGCGAGGTGATGGAGATCTTCTGCCCCACCAGCGCATTCATCAGCGTGGACTTGCCCACATTGGGCTTGCCGACGATGGCGATCAGGCCGCAGCGCTGCTCCTCGGGTGCATAGACGCGCGCGGGCTCGGCGGCCTCTTCCTCGCGGACGGCCGTGGGCGTGGCGCCGGGCTTGGCCGCGGCCAGCATGGCGCTGATGTAGTCCAGGCTGGGGTCGCTGATATCGGTCGCCGCTGTGGTCGAGCTCTTGCGGCCCTTGTTTTGGCTTTTAGCGCTTGCTGCACCTGCGGTGCCTGCTAGCTTTTTCTTAGCAGCATCGGTCATGGATGTTTGACTTTCAATTTGTCCAGAACGGCAGCGGCCGCTGCCTGCTCGCCCATACGGCGCGATCCGCCCGTACCTTGGGCGCTGATATTCCATTCGGCGATGGAGCACTCGACCTTGAAGGTCTGCTTGTGCGCCGCGCCGCTGATTTCCACCACATGGTATTGGGGCAGCTGCATGCGCTTGCCCTGTAACAATTCCTGCAGTGCGGTCTTGGGATCCTTCTCGGCCGCGCGCATATGCGGGTTGATGTCCACACCCTCGAAGAGATGGTGCACGACCTTCTCGCCCGCCGCAAAGCCCGCATCCAGGTAGACGGCGCCGATCAGGGCTTCCACGGCATCGGCGAGGATAGAGGGACGCAGCTTGCCGCCGGACTTGGACTCGCCCTCGCCCAGGCGCAGCAGCTCGGGCAGCTGCAGCTGCAGCGCAATCTTGTGCAGCGTGCCTTCCTTGACCAGATTCGCGCGCACGCGCGAGAGATCGCCTTCGGGCATGGAAGCCAGCTTGGCATACAGCAGGCTGGAGATGGCCAGGCTCAGCACCGAGTCGCCGAGAAACTCCAGGCGCTCGTTGTTGTCGGCCGAGAAGCTGCGGTGCGTGAGTGCACGCTGCAGCAGGGCCGGATTCGAAAATTGATGTTGCAGCCTTTGCTGCAGTGCGACTAGAGCAGGTTCCACCTGAAAGGTCTATCTCTTGAAACGGTAAACAAGGTAGGCCGGGCCTACCAGATGAATCTCACGGGAGTACTCGAAGCCGACCACGACCTTGTCGTTGACCTTGCTCACCTGCAAATCGTTGCCGGCGATGGACTTGATGTCATCGATGGACGCGGCGCGGTCAAAGCTGGCCTTGACTTCGGCCACGGTATTGCCTTCGGCAGCGGCCTTGTTGGCGGCCTTGGTGATGGCCTGGTATTCCAGAAAGACGGGCACCGATTGTGAGCCAATCCCCACCACGGCCACCAGAATGGCGACCAGAAACACCAGACCGATAAAGGACAGTCCGCGCTGGCGCGAACGCGATGCAACTCTCTTCATGCTTTTCTCCTCTCGAGGCGGGCATGTTCCTGCCCGCGCTTCCCTGAAAACCTGAAACCGGGAATGGCCGTCCTTAATGGAAGCTGCCGATGCGTCCCAGATCGCCGAAGTTCATCCAAACAAAAAAGGCCTTGCCGACGATGTTCTGGTCGGGCACAAAGCCCCAGTAACGCGAATCCAGCGAGTTGTCCCGGTTGTCGCCCATCATGAAGTAATGGCCTTCGGGCACCTTGCAGGTCACGCCCTCCACGCTGTAGCGGCAGTTTTCCTTGAACTCGAAGTTGCTCGCGCCCTGGATGAAGGGCGGTGCATCGTTGTTGACGATGATGCGGTGCGGCTTCTCGCCCAGGGTCTCGTCAAACTGCTTGAAGTAGCGCATCACGTCGCGGTCCAGGAAATCCGGCAGCTCGCGCACGGGCAGTTCCTGGCCGTTGACGGTCAGGCGCTTGTTGAGATAGGCGATCTCGTCGCCGGGCACGCCCACCACGCGCTTGATGTAGTCCAGGCTGGGCTGGGGCGGATAGCGAAACACCATCACGTCGCCGCGCTGGGGCTTGTTGCCTTCGGTGATCTTCTTGTTGATCACCGGCAGGCGTATGCCGTAGGTGAACTTGTTCACCAGGATCAGGTCGCCGACCAGCAGCGTGGGAATCATCGAGCCCGAAGGAATCTTGAACGGCTCGAACAGAAAAGAGCGCAGCACGAACACGATGGCGATCACCGGGAACAGCCCCGCGGTCCAGTCCAGCCACCAGGGCTGCATCAGGATGCGCTCGCGCGCATCCGCCGAAACCTCGACGTCGGTCTTGGCGATGCCCATGCGGTCCAGCTCGGCGCGGCGCTCCACGGCGGCCTGCTCCACGGCGGCGACCGCGGCCCTGCGCTGGGGCAGGAAGTAAAAGCGCTCGGCAAGCCAGTACAGGCCGGTCACCACGGTTGCCAGAAACAGCAGCAGCGCGAAGTTGCCCTCGATGGCGCCCGTGTACCAGGCGCCCACATAACCGACAAAGGCCGCCAGGACGACGGCCGTGATCCATTGCATGACTTGCATCAATCCTCCACTTGCAGAATGGCCAGAAACGCCTCCTGCGGCACTTCCACCGAACCAATCTGCTTCATTCGCTTCTTGCCGGCCTTCTGCTTCTCGAGCAGCTTGCGCTTGCGCGTGATGTCGCCGCCATAGCACTTGGCCAGCACGTTCTTGCGCATGGCCTTGACGGTTTCACGCGCGATGATGTTGGCGCCGATGGCGGCCTGGATGGCCACATCGAACATCTGGCGGCTGATGATCTCGCGCATCTTGGCCACCACGGCGCGGCCGCGGTACACCGACTGCGAGCGGTGGACGATGATGGACAGCGCATCCACCTTGTCGCCGTTGAGCAGGATGTCGACCTTCACCACGTCGGAGGCGCGGTACTCCTTGAATTCATAGTCCATGGACGCATAGCCGCGCGACACGCTCTTGAGCTTGTCGAAGAAGTCCAGCACGATTTCGCCCAGCGGCATCTCGTAGGTCAGCATGACCTGACGGCCGTGGTACTGCATATTCATCTGCACGCCACGCTTCTGGTTGGCCAGCGTCATCACCGGACCCACATAGTCTTGCGGCATGTAGAGGTGAACGGTCACGATGGGCTCGCGGATCTCCTGGATGCGGCCGACGTCGGGCATCTTGGAAGGGTTTTCCACGTCGATCAGCTCGCCGTCACCCTTGATCACCTGGTAGACCACGCTGGGTGCCGTGGTGATCAGGTCCTGGTCGAACTCGCGCTCCAGGCGCTCCTGCACAATTTCCATGTGCAGCAGGCCCAGGAAGCCGCAGCGGAAGCCAAAGCCCAGGGCCTGCGAGACCTCGGGCTCGAACTGCAGTGCCGCATCATTGAGCTGCAGCTTTTCCAGCGCGTCGCGCAGCTGGTCGTATTCGGAAGCTTCGGTGGGGTACAGGCCCGCGAACACCTGGGGCTTGACCTCCTTGAAGCCCGGCAGGGCCTTCTCGGCAGGGCCCAGATTGTTGGGCAGCTTTTTCTCCAGCGTGATGGTGTCGCCCACCTTGGCCGCCTTCAGCTCCTTGATGCCGGCGATGATGTAGCCCACTTCGCCCGCATGCAGCGCCTCGCGCGGCTGGTTGGCCGGGGTGAAGACGCCGACGTTGTTGGCTTCGTAGGCGGCGCCGCTGGCCATCATCTTGAAGCGCTCGCCCTTCTTGAGCTGGCCGTCCACCACACGCACCAGCATCACCACGCCCACATAGGGATCGAACCAGCTGTCCACGATCATGGCGCGCAGGGGCGCGTCGGGATTGCCCTTGGGCGCAGGCACCTTGGCCACGATGGCTTCGAGGATCTCGTCTATGCCCATGCCGGTCTTGGCC
>JAFAIY010000431.1 GCA_019236485.1 Comamonas sp.
GCCCTGTCGCTGACGCCGCCGCTGGTGCTCTGGAGCCTGGGCCTGGGCGCCAATTCGCTGCCCGTGTTCCGCCAGTGCTCGCACTATGCGATCCATGTGCTCGCGGCCTCGCAAAAGCCGCTGGCCGAGCTGTTTGCGCGCAAGGGCGCCGACCGCTTCGGCCATACGCCGCACCATGATTCCGTGCATGGCGTGCCCCTGCTCGAAGGCTGCGTGGCCGTGTTCGAATGCCGTCACCGCAACCAGCACGAAGAGGGCGACCACCTGCTGTTCGTCGGCGAGGTGGAGCGCTGCGAACACCATGCGGAGCGCGCGCCGCTGCTCTATCACGCGGGCCATATGCATGCCCGCGGCCTGCTCTGAGCGCCTGCCCCATCTGCGCCGCATGCCGTTGAAACCTGGCCGATAACGCTGGGTTAACCGGGCTGCGGCAATCTGTGGTTAGAGTCTGTGTGGGGCGGAGCGCATCCGCCCGGCACTTCAATCCAGAGCGGGGCAGACGATGCAGCAACAAGACTTTGATTACGATTTTCTGGTCATAGGCGGCGGCTCGGGCGGCGTGCGCGCCAGCCGTGTGGCCGCCGGCCTGGGCGCGCGCGTGGCCGTGGTGGAGTCCGGCCCGCTGGGCGGCACCTGCGTGAACGTGGGCTGCATTCCCAAGAAGCTGCTCAGCCATGCCGCGCATTTCAGCCAGCTCGCCGAGGAGGCCCAGGGCTTCGGCTGGCAGCAGGAGGCACTGCGGTTCGACTGGGCCACGCTGATCGCCAACAAGGACCGCGAAATCGAGCGGCTGAACGGCGTGTACGAGAAGATGCTGCTCGGGGCCGGCATCACCCTCATCCACGGCCGCGCGAGCTTCCTGGGCCCGCATAGCGTGCTTGTGGGCGCCGAAACCATCACGGCCCGCCATATCCTGATCGCCACCGGCGGCCGGCCCAGCATGCCCGATATCCCGGGCGTGGAGCATGCGATCAGCTCCGACCAGGCCTTTCACTTGCGGGAGCTGCCCGGGCGCGTGGTGGTCGTGGGCGCTGGCTATATCGCCGTGGAGTTCGCCTCCATCTTCAACGGCCTGGGCGCGCAGACCACCTTGCTGCATCGCCGCCAGCAGCTGTTGCGCGGCTTCGATGCCGATCTGGGCCGGGTGCTGGCCGAGGAAATGCAGCGCCAGGGCGTGGGCTTCCGGTGGAACGAGGCCGTTGTGGCGATCAGCAAGCAGGCCGACGGCCTGCAGCTGCAGCTGGGGAACGGGCACAGCCTGGTGGCGGACTGCGTGATGTTCGCCACGGGCCGCCAGCCCAATACGGACGGGCTGGGCCTGGAGGCTGCGGGCGTGCGCTGCGATGCCACGGGCGCCGTGATCGTGGACCAGAACTTCAGGACCAGCGTGCCCTCGATCCACGCCGTGGGCGATGTGGTCGACCGCATGGCGCTCACCCCCGTGGCCCTGGCCGAGGGCACGGTGGTCGCCCATCACCTCTTCGGCCAGGGCGGCAGGAGCGCGCCCGATTACGAGCTGGTGCCCACGGCGGTGTTCTCCCATCCGCAGGTGGGTACGGTAGGCCTGTCGGAGGCCGTGGCGCGCGAGCGCTATGGCGAGCTGCAGATCTTCGAGTCCACGTTCCGGCCCTTGAGCAACCGCATGGGCGCGGCGCCGGAGAACGTGTTTCTCAAGCTCGTCGTCTCCAGGGCCGACCAGCGCGTGCGCGGCGTGCATATGGTGGGCGAGGGCGCGGGCGAGCTGATGCAGGGCTTTGCCGTGGCGCTGCAGTGCGGCGCGACCAAGCAGCAGTTCGATGCGACCATAGGCATACACCCCACGGTGGCCGAGGAACTGGTGACCATGAGGGAGCCGGTCAGATCATGAAAAATGGGCCCTTTCGGGCCCATTTCTATATCCACCAAGCGCCAGGCGCTATGGCTTGAAGAGCGCTGACCTCAGGCGCGCGAGGCGTCCGGCAGCTCGATCTTGACTTCCAGCACTTCCAGGTTTTCCTGGCGTTCCAGCTGGACCTTGATGTCATTGGGATTGATATCCACATATTTGGAGATCACGGCCATCAGCTCTTTTTGCAGGGCCGGCAGATAGTCGGGCTTGCCGGAGTTCTCACCGCCCACACGCTCGCGCGCCAGAATGATCTGCAGGCGCTCCTTGGCCACCGAAGCGGATTTCTTTTTTTCTCCGAGCAGAAACGACAACATGGACATCAGGCTTACCTCCCGCCAAAGATGCGCTTGAAGAAACCGGGCTTGATCGCTTCGGTAAAGCGCATGGGCTTTTCCTCGCCGCGGAAGCGGGCCACCACGTCCTGATAGGCCTCGGCCACGTCCGAGCCCTGCATGTGCACGGCGGGAATGCCCTGGTTGGAAGCCTGGAGCACGGTTTCGGACTCGGGGATCACGCCGATCAGCTCGATGCGCAGAATGTCCTGGATGTCTTCCAGCGACAGCATCTGGCCGTCCTGCACGCGGTTGGGGTTGTAGCGCGTGATCAGCAGATGTTCCTTGAGCGGCTCGCCGGCCATGGCCTTGGCGGTCTTGGAGCTGAGCATGCCCAGGATGCGGTCCGAGTCGCGCACCGACGAGACTTCGGGGTTGGTCACCACCAGGGCCTCGTCGGCATAGTGCATGGCGTAGAGCGCACCGCTTTCGATGCCGGCGGGCGAGTCGCAGATGATGTACTCGAAGTCCATGGCGGACAGGTCGTCGAGCACCTTCTTCACGCCTTCCTGGGTCAGGGCTTCCTTGTCGCGGGTCTGCGAGGCGGCCAGCACGAACAGGTTTTCGCACTGCTTGTCCTTGATCAGGGCCTGGTTGAGGTTGGCCTCGCCCTGGATGACATTGATCAGGTCATAGACCACGCGGCGTTCGCAGCCCATGATCAGGTCCAGATTGCGCAGACCCACATCGAAATCAATCACTGCGGTTTTGTGACCGCGCAGCGCGAGACCCGATGCGAAGCTGGCGCTGGTGGTGGTCTTGCCGACTCCGCCTTTGCCGGAGGTCACGACGACGATTTTGGCCATGTTTGCTCGATTCCTTAAAGACAAATGGGGCAGGTTGATGGGGCGTCCGGTGCGTCTCTTACACCGGCTCGATAATGATTTTTTCTCCCTCCAGACGGACTTTGGCGGGCTTGCCGGCCACATCTGCAGGTAAATCGGTCTCAATTGTGCGGTAGATACCTGCAATGGAGAGCAGTTGAGCCTCCATGCAAGTGCTAAAAATTCTTGCGCCGGTATTGCCGCTGGCTCCGGCCACGGCGCGGCCGCGCAGCGGCGCATAGACATGGACGTTGCCGTCAGCGATCACCTCGGCACCATAGCTGACCATGTCCAGCACCACGATGTCCGTGCCCTTGGCATAGACGCGCTGGCCCGAGCGCAGCGGGCGGTCCACGATCAGGGCGTCGGCCAGCGGCGCGGGCACCTCGATCTCGTGCACCACTTCCACCTCGCGGATGACCTCGTGGATCTCGGGCTCGGCGCGGCGCGCGGGCATGGCGTCGGGCGCTGCGGTCAGGCCCAGGGCATGGGCTGCAGCCATCTGCGCCTCGTTGCCGCCGCGCACGGCCACGGGCATGGTGCGGTGGGCGCGCAAGGCCTCGATCAGGGCCGGGAAGTCGATCTCCGTCGCATCCTCGTTCACATGGCTGAGGTCTATGAGCACGGGGTCGTTGTCGAAGAAGTCGGGGTCGTCGGCCAGGCGCCGCTCCAGATCCTGCCTCAGCGCCTGCATGTCGGTGTCGCGCAGCACCACGGACAGCACCGGCAGTTGCGCACTCTTGAGGTCAAAGCTGGGGCGCTCGGCGCCGGTCGATTCAACAGACATGGATGGGTCAGCGCACGCAAGGTGCTCGATGAGGACGCCAAAGTGTACCTGTGTACCGGCAAAACATACGGTCACCGAGTGTTTGCTCCGCAACACTTGATGCGCCTCAGAGTCGGCGCCTGGCGCGGGTCTGGATGAAAATACAGCCCATGTCTCCAGAGCTTTTGATCCAGGGCGCCCGTGCCAGCATCACCTTGCGCCGTCCCGAAGTCGCCAACAAACTGCTGCCCGAGGACCTGCTCACGCTGCGCCGCCAGATCGACGCCGTCAATGCCGAGCCCGCGGTGCTGGTGCTGACGCTGCAGGCCGTGGGCCGGCATTTCTGCAGCGGCTACGACATTGGCGAGATCGCCAACAGCCAGAACGAGGGCAGCTCCTTCGGCGAGATGGTGGACGCCATCGAAAACTGCCGCGCCGTGACGATCGCCGCGATTCAGGGCGGGGTGTTCGGCGGCGCCACCGATATGACCCTGGCCTGCGATTTCCGCGTGGGCGGCCCGCATAGCCAGATGTTCATGCCGGCCGCGCGCCTGGGCCTGCACTTCTACCGTTCGGGCCTGGAGCGCTATGTGACGCGCCTGGGCCTGGATACGGCCAAGCGCCTGTTCCTCACCGCAGAAAAGCTGGATGCCGAGGCCATGCAGGACTGCGGTTTTCTCACGCATCTGAGCCGGGACGAGGATATCGCCGCCGAGCTGCAGCGGCTGCAGACCACGCTGGTCGGCATGGCGCCGCTGGCGCTGCTGGGCATGAAGCAGCATCTCAATGCGATCGCGCGCGGCCGGGCTGATGCCGCCGCCATAGATGCTGCAGTGCAGGCCACGGTCGCCTCGGCCGATCTGCAGGAAGGCGGGGCGGCCTGGCGCGAGAAGCGCGAGCCGCAGTTCACGGGGCGCTAGGCCCGCAGCACGGTGGCATGCACGCGGTCGCGGCCCGCGCGCTTGGCCGCGTAGAGCTGGGCATCGGCCTGTGCCAGCAGCTCCTGGGCCGTGGCCGGCCCGCTCTCCAGGGTCGCGACCCCTATGCTCACCGTGAGCCGCGGGACGGGGGCCAGGGCATTGGGCAGGGCCAGCCCGGCCGTGGCCTCGCGGATGCGCTCGGCCAGCCGCTGCACATCGGCGGCGGCGGTTTCGGGCAGCAGGCAGGCGAACTCCTCGCCGCCATGGCGCGCGGCCAGGTCCGAGGCGCGCGCCACCGTCCGGCTCAGCACCTGGGCCAGGGCGCGCAGATAGTCGTCGCCCGTCGAATGGCCGTAGCAGTCGTTCACGGCCTTGAAGTGGTCCACATCGATGAGCAGCACGCTCAGGGGCGCGCCGGTGCGCTGGCGGCGCGCATGTTCGCGCTGCAGCGCCTGGTCGAAAGCGCGGCGGTTGGCCAGGCCGGTCAGCCCGTCGGACAGGCTCAGGCGCTCCAGCCGCTCGTTGCTCTCCTGCAGCTCCTGTTTCTGGCGCCCTATCTGCTGGTTGCTGGCCTCCAGCCGCCGCGCCAGGCGTCGGTAGCGCACAAATGCCAGGCCGAAGCCCAGCGTCAGCAGGGCGGCGGCCGCGCTGGCGGTCTGCAGCAGGCGGCGCTGGCGGCGTTGCTCCACATAGCGCTCTATGAGCTGGCGCTCGCCTTCCTCGTGCCTGGCCAGGGATTCCGAGGCGTCGATGGCCGCCAGATAGCGGTTGAACGCGTCCACAAGGCGCTGGTTTTGGGGCGAGGCGCTGAAGTAGAAGCCGTACTCGCGCGGATCGTCGCGCAGGATATGGATGACCTCCAGGTCGAAGTAGTCGCGGGTGATGCGCTTTTCCTCGAAGATGCTTTTGCTGAACACGGCCAGGTCCAGTCTGCCGTCTAGCAGGGCCTGAAACATGCCGTCGCTGTTGGCCTGGTCGAAGCTGGTGAGCCGGGCCGCGGGCAGGCTGGCCTGCAGCCGTGGCTCCAGTGCCACCCCCTTGACCACGCCCACGCGGTAGGGCGCGAGATCATCCACGCCGCGCACGCGCAGGCCGCGCCCCTTGCGGGCGATGATGGCGTAATAGCTCTGGTAGTAGGGCAGGGTGAAGATGCCGTGCCTGGCCCGCTCGGGCTGCCGGCTCAGCGGCATGAACACATCGGCGCGGCCCTGCTGCACCTCGAGGATTTTCTCCGCCACGGTCTGCCCGCGTCCCGGAAGGATGGCGTAGCGCAGTTCCAGCTCCTGAGCGATGAAGCACCAGATGTCTACGGCTATGCCCGCATGGCTGTCGCCGGCCGGGTCGTAGCGCACCATGGGCGGGGCGTCTATGGCCTGTATGCGCAGCGGCTCCATGGCGCGGAACTCGGCCCGCTCCTGGGCGCTGAGCACCACGGGCGCGCGCAGATGAATGCGCTGCGCGCCATCGCAGGCCAGGGCCAGCGCCGCGCCGCAGCACAGGGCCAGCAGAACGCTTTGCCGCATCGCACGCAATCCACGCCCCATGCAGCCCTCAGTCGGTTCGGAAATTCACATTTGGCAACAGCATGCCCGATTATCACCAGACGGCGGGCGCGCCGTGCCGGCCCGGCCCGGCCTGGGCCACCTCTCAGGGGCTGGTTTGCAAAGCCAGGTGTTCGCGCGCGAAGCGCTCGTACCAGTCCAGGCAGCCGGGGTTGGCCATGGCGTCCTTGTTGACCACCTTGGCCAGCGGCTGGCCCAGCAGCAGTTTCTTGATGGGCAGCTCCTGCTTCTTGCCGCTGAGCGTGCGCGGAATCTCGGCCACGGCAAAGATGGCGTCGGGCACGAAGCGCGGCGACAGGGCCTGGCGTATGGCCGCGTTGATGCGTGCGCGCAGCGCCTCATCGAACTCCGCCCCGGGGCGCAGCACCACGAACAGCGGCATATAGCTTTCGCGGCCCAGGTATTCGAGGTCCACCACCATGCTGTCCAGCACCTCGGGCAGGGCTTCGACGGCGCTGTAGATCTCGCTGGTGCCCATGCGCAGGCCGTGGCGGTTGATGGTGGCGTCGCTGCGGCCGTAGATGATGCAGCCGCCGTCGGGCCGTATGCGTATCCAGTCGCCGTGGCGCCAGACCGGGCCCATCTCGGCCGGGCCGTCGCCGCCGCCGGGCCTGCGGCCATGGCCGGCCGGGTACATGTCGAAATAGCTGGAAAGGTATCTTTTCCCGTCCGCATCGCCCCACAGGAATAGCGGCATCGATGGGATAGGCTGGGTGCAGACCAGTTCACCCACCTCGTCGATCACGGGCTGGCCCTGCTCGTTCCAGGCCTCGACGGCCGCGCCCAGCTGGCGGCACTGCATGATGCCTGGCGTCAGCGGCAGCTCGCGGTTGCCGCCTATGAAGGCGCCCGCAAAGTCGGTGCCGCCCGACAGATTGTTCCACCAGATGTCGCCCCCACGCTCCCCCACTGCGTGTGGGTCGCTGCCCCCCAAGGGGGCCTTCGCGGCTTGGGACGGCCCTGCGCCGCTCATTTGCCGGATCTTGCGGAACTGATCCGTGCCCCATTGCTGGACTTCGGCCGACAGCGGCGAGCCCGTGCTGCCCAGGCCGCGGATGCGTGACAGATCGCCGCAGGTGGACAGATCCACGCCGGCCTTCATGCAGTTGGCATAGAAGGCCGCACCCGAGCCGAAGCTGGTGACCCCGGTCTCGGCCGCAAAGCGCCACAGCGTGCTCCAGTCGGGCCTGTCCTTGCTGCCGCCGGGGCTGCCGTCGAAGATCACGCAGGTGGTGCCGCCCAAGAGGCCCGAGACCTGGGCATTCCACATCACCCAGCCCGTGGAGCTGTACCAGTGGTAGCGCTCGCCCCAGCTGTTGGGCTCGTAGCTGCAGCCGATGTCGTTGTGCAGGGCCTTGAGCTGCAAGGCCACCAGCACCATGCCGCCATGGCCGTGGACTATGGGCTTGGGCAGGCCCGTGGTGCCGCTGGAATAGACGATCCACAGCGGGTGGTCGAAGGGCAGCCACTCGGGCTTGAAAGCCGCGGTCTCTGCATCATTTCTGGCCGTAACGCTGATGTAGTCTGCGGTGCCAGCTATCTTTATCGAGGTGTCCAGATTGGGCACCAGCACCACATGCTGCACGCTGGGCAGGCCTTGCCGCAGCTCCTGCAGCACCTCGCGCCGGTCCATGTCGCGGCCCGCGTAATGCACGCCGTCCACGGCAATCAGCGCCTTGGGGGCGATCTGCTTGAAACGGTCGAGCACCGCATGGGTGCCCATATCGGGCGCGCAGATGCTCCATACCGCGCCCAGGCTCACGCAGGCCAGGAAGGCGACCATGGCCTCGGGAATATTGGGCAGATAGGCGGCCACGCGATCGCCCCGGCCCACGCCCTGGGCGCGCAGATGCAGGGCCAGGGCCGCCACCTGGCGCTGCAGCTCGGGCCAGCTCAGCTCGCGCTGCCGGCCCTGCTCGTTGCGGCTGATGACGGCCGGCATGCGGGCCGCATGGGCGGGGCCCGCATGGCGCAGCACCTGGCGCGCGTAATTGAGCTGCGCGCCCGGAAACCACTGGGCGCCGGGCATGGCGTTCTTGGCCAGCACCGCGCTGTGGGGCGAGGGGGATTGCAGCTCGAAGTAATCCCAGATGCTT
>JAFAIY010000524.1 GCA_019236485.1 Comamonas sp.
CGTAGGCCACGCAGGCGGCGACGCCGATGTGAATGCAGTAATAGCTGGCGGTCTTGCTCAGCGTCAGCCGGTTCTGGCGCAGGGTCTGGATCAAACGGGTCATGCAATCTCCTGAAGCGATGGGTCAATGGTAGGCAGGGTTGCCACCGCTTACAAATTGAGAATCATTACCATCGCAATAGCTGCCTGGCCCGCTGCGCGGTCGCGGGTTTGCTAAGCTGTCCGTGCTGAATTTCCATTGAAAACAGGCTGTTGCTATTGTGAGGCAAGCGCAGGCAGCTATTGATTTAAGAGTATTCAATGTCCGAGTTGATGCCGATCGAGTTGCGCCCCCTGGAGGTGGCGGATGTGGATGCCGTGCTGCGCATACAGCAGCAGTGCTATGGCGCGGGCTTTGCGGAGCCGCGCGAGGTGTTCGCGCGCCGGCTGCAGACGGCAAGCCACTGTTCCTGGGCTGCGGTGCAGGGCGGGGAGCTCATGGCCTATCTGGCCGCTTACTGGTCGCAGCCCGGCGCGATCACGCCGCTCAACGGCGATTTTGCGGACTATGCCGATGCCAGCGTGCTCTATCTGCACGATATGGCCGTCGCGCCGGCCGCGGCCGGCCGGGGACTGGCGCGGCGCATGGTGGAACAGGCCAGGGCGCTGGCGCGCCAGCGCGGCATAGGGCGCACGGCCCTGGTGTCGGTCCAGGGTTCGCAGGCTTATTGGGAACGTCAAGGCTATGCGGTGGAAATTGTGAAAAATGCTGCACAGCAGCAACACTTGTCCACATATGGCCGAGGAGCCCTCTATATGGTGGGATTAATCTGACACTTTGGCGGGGCGAGGCAAGGATAATGCCGCTCATGCCAAATCGCTGGAAACCCAATGTGACTGTCTCGGCCATTATCGAGCGCGATGGCCGCTTTTTGCTGGTGGAAGAAAACACGGCGGATGGATTGCGTCTGAATACGCCTGCCGGCCATCTGGATCCCGCCGAAACGCCTATCGATGCCTGCGTGCGCGAGGTTCTGGAGGAGACCGCGTACAGCTTCACGCCCACGGCCCTGGTCGGCATCTATATGAATCGCTTCGTGCGCACGCGCACGGGCTCGGACATCACCTATCTGCGCTTTGCCTTCACGGGCGAGCTGGGCATGCACCATGCGCAGCGCCACCTGGACCACGGCGTAGTGCGCAGTGTCTGGCTGACGCTGGACGAGCTCAGGGCCACGGCCCATCTGCACCGCAGTCCCATCGTGCTGGAGTCTGTGGGCGACTATCTGGCGGGCCAGCGCTATGACCTGGGCATGCTGCACGCCGATGCCAGCATCTACAAGCGGCCCGTGTCGGCCCAGCCTATTCCCCAGGAGGCCGGAGCCACGCTGGACGAGGTGCTGGCCCAGGTCGACTGAAGGAGCTGCAGTTTTGATTGCGGCCGGTGCCTAGGCCTGGGCACAATCGCTGCAATGTCCATTGCCAGCCTCATCCGACTGATCTCCCTGGCCGCCCTGTGGGGCGGCAGTTTTTTGTTCATGCGCGTGGCTGTGCCGCAGCTGGGCGCCGTGCCCACGGCCGTGGGGCGCGGACTGCTCTCCTCGCTGGGGCTGGCATTGGTTCTGGGCTGCATGGGCTATAGGCCGCGCCTGGGCCGCTATCTGTGGCCTTTGCTGCTGCTGGGCGTGATCAATTCCGGCATCCCTTTCCTGATGTACGCGCTGGCGGCGCAGGTCCTGCCTTCGGGCTATAGCGCCATCTTCAACGCTACCACGCCGCTCATGGCCGTCATCGTGGGCACCCTGGTGTTCGGCGAGGCCATCACGGCGGCGCGCATCGCGGGCGTGGTGCTGGGCATAGGCGGTGTTGCCGTGCTGGCGCAGGCCGGTCCGCTGGAGCTGACGCCGGCCGCGCTGGGCGGCATGGCCGCCTGCTTTACCGCCACGGTCTGCTATGCGTTCTCCAGCTTTCTGACCTTGAAGCTGGCCGGCGCCAAGGCGGCTGTGGATACGCGCGCAGCCGTGTTCATCAGCCAATTGGGTGCACTGCTGGTACTGATTCCCGGGCTGGTGGTGGCGCTGGCGCTGGAGCCCAAGCTGGTGCAGCAGGCCGTGCAGGCGCCCTGGCTGGCCTGGGGCAATGTGGCGCTGCTGGGCTTGCTGAGCACGGCTCTGGCCTATGTGCTCTATTTCCGCCTGATTGCCGATGAAGGCCCGCACAAGGCACTGACCGTGACCTTCATCGTGCCCGTATTTGCCGTGCTCTGGGGCTGGGCCCTGCTCGATGAGCCGCTGAGCGCAGCGCATGCCATTGGCGGCGGGCTGATTGCGCTGTCGCTATGGATAGTGCTGCGCCCTAAGGCGCATTGAACTTCGTTCACCACGCGGAGGGCAGGCGCAGCTGCAGCAGCTTCAGAAACGACTGCGCCGCATGCGGCAGCGTGCGGCCGGCCAGGGTCTGCACCTCGATATCGCGCAAATCCATGCCGCGGTCGCTGAGCGGCACGGCCACTAGAGCCCCTGTGGCCACCATATCGCGGGCCGCGATTTCGCTGGCCACGGCGACCGCCACGCCCTGGGCCGCGAAGTTCAGCAGCGTCTTGCCGTGGTTGCTCTCCAGGGTCGGCATCAGCATCAGCCCCTGGCGGCTGCAGGCAGCATCCAGCAGCTGGCGCACGGCCGTGCTGGGCGGCGTCAATGCCAGTGGATAGCGCACCAACCTGGCCAGTGCCACGCTGCGTTCCCGGGCCAGCTCATGGCCGGGCGCCACCAGCGCCAACACGGGCGCGGCCACGCGGCAGGCGACGGCAATGCCGGGTTCGGGCACCCGGCTGAAGCACAGGCCTATGTCGGCCATGCCGGTGCGCACGGCATCGGAAACTTCGGGCGTGGGCAATACATTTACTTCGAAGACGATTCCGGCGTGCTCGCGCTGGAAGGCCGCGCACAGGCGCGGCAGGAATTCGCTGGCGAAGGCGTCGGAGCTGGCAATGCGCACCTTGCCGCTGCGCAGGCCCTGCAAGGCCCTGATCTCGTCCAGAGCGCGTTCGGCGTCCAGGCCCGCGCGGCGGGCGTGGTCGGCCAGGATCTCGCCCGCAGCATTGAGCACCATGCCGCGGGGATGGCGCTCGAACAGCGGCGTGCCCAGGCGCGCCTCCAGCGCCGCAATCTGGCGGCTGATGGCCGAGGCCGCCACATGCAGCCTTGCCGAGGCTTCGGTCAGCGAGCCGCATTGCGCGACTTCGTGGAAGTAGCGCAGCGCAGTGTCTTGCAGCAGCAAATGGCGTGACTCGGGCATGGCGGTCGGCGGGAACAAATCGCCATTGTGCTCGGTTTGCTGTTTTGGCAATGATGGCTTGCAAATTTGCCGATGGCGGCAAATGCCTCGGTTTTCTAAGATGGTCCGTTCGATTGTCGCCAGGCAGCGGCAGTCCATACCTACCTCACCGGGAGTTGCCATGCCAGCACGGTCCATTGTTTCAACTTCGCGCCGCCAGTGGCTCCAGGCCGCAGCGGCTGTGGCCGGTGGCCTGCTGGTCTTGCCGGCTCTGGCTCAGGGCGAGGCCGCCTGGCCCAGCCGTCCGGTGCGGGTGATCGTGCCTTTTCCGGCCAGCGGTGCGACCGACCTGGTGGCTCGTGTGATCGCGCAGCGTGTATCGCAGGAGCTGGGCCAGCAACTGGTCATCGACAACCGGCCCGGCGCCGGCGGCACCATAGGCGCGGCCGAAGCCGCCAAGGCTGCGGCCGATGGCTACACGCTGCTGTTCACCACCAGCAGCACGCATGCCATCTCGCCGCATTTGATGCCAAGGCTGGCCTACAAGGCGGACAAGGACTTCAGCCCCATCGCCCACATGGCCGATGCGGCCAGCGTGTTGCTGGTCACGCCCTCGCTGCCGGTCAAGAGCGTGCAGGAGCTGATCGCCCATGCCAAGGCCAACCCCGGCAAGCTCAACTACGCCAGCAGCGGCAACGGCACCATCGTGCACCTGAACACGGCCGCCTTTGCCGCGCAGGCCGGCGTTCAGCTCACCCATGTGCCCTACAAGGGCACGGCCCAGTCCATCACCGATCTGGCGGCGGGCCAGGTGCACCTGCTGTTTGACTCCATTCCCACGGGCATGCCCCATGTGGCCAGCGGCCGCCTGCGCGCGCTGGCCGTCACGGGAGACAAGCGCAGCACGCTTGCCCCCAGTCTGCCCACGGTGGCCGAATCGGGCCTGCCCGGCTATTCATCGGTCACCTGGTTTGGCGTCTACGGACCCGCTGGCATGAAGCCCGAGTTGGTCGGCAGGATCAACCAGATCTTCAACCAGGCCCTGCAGAACCCGGAGGTGGTCGCCAGCCTGGCCAAGCAGGGCGTCGAGCCCGCCAAGGCGCAGACGCCCGCCCAGTTCGCGGCCATGGTACAGGCCGACAGTGCGCGCTGGGCCAAGGTCATCAAAGACAACCGGATCACATTGGAGTGAACATGACAGACGCCATCAAAGACTGGACGCTTCCCTATGCCTCGCACCGCTCGCCGGTGCTGGGGCGCAACGTGGTCAGTACCTCGCAGCCTCTGGCCGCGCAGGCGGGCCTCACCATGCTGCTGGCCGGCGGCAACGCCGTGGATGCGGCGCTGGCCGCCGCAATGACGCTCACCGTGGTCGAGCCCACGGGCTGCGGCATAGGCAGCGACGGCTTTGCCATCGTCTGGGACGGCAAGGAGTTGCACGGCCTCAACGCCTCGGGCCGCTCGCCCGCGGGCTGGACGCCCGAATACTTTGCCCAGCTGGGCGGTATCCCCGGTGGCGGTATCCCCGAAAAAGGCTGGAATGCCGTGACCGTGCCCGGCGCCGTGTCGGCCTGGGTGGCGCTGTCCAAGCGCTTCGGCAAACTGCCTTTCGCGCAGGTGGCCCAGCCGGCGATAGCCTATGCGCGCCACGGCTTTGCGGTCTCGCCCACGATTGCCACGCTGTGGGAGCTGGGCGGCGCCAAGCTGGGCGACCAGCCCGGCTTTGCCGAGTGCTTTCTGCCCGGCGGCCGCGCTCCCCGGGCCGGTGAGGTGTTCAGGAGCGAAGCCCATGCGCGCACGCTGGAGGAGATCGCCGAGACCATGGGCGAGTCCTTCTACCGCGGCGCGCTGGCGAGGAAGATGGCCGAGCATTCGCGGGCCTGCGGTGGTGTGATGACCGAGCAAGACCTGGCCGCGCACCAGGCCGACTGGGTGGGCACGGTGTCGCAGAAGTTCGGCGATTCGGTGATCCACGAGATTCCGCCCAACGGCCAGGGCATTGCGGCGCTGATGGCGCTGGGCATGCTCGACGAGCTGGGTGCGGGTGGCGATCCGCGTGGAGCGCAGCCGCTGGACGGCGTGGACAGCGTACATCTGCAGATCGAGGCCATGAAGCTGGCCTTTGCCGACCTGCACCAGTACAACGCCGACCTG
>JAFAIY010000066.1 GCA_019236485.1 Comamonas sp.
CGGCGATAGTGAGCATGCTTGCGGGGTGATGGCGAGTTTTTGCGACTGCTGAAATTTTGGGCAGGTATAATCCGGCCCTCTTTTCCTGCGCCCGGGCTGCGGCCGGCTTTGATGGCCGCCGCGGCCAACCCTTTTCCATGTCCGCCCTGCACATAGGTCATATTCCATTGGCAAATCGTCTGTTTGTCGCACCCATGGCGGGCGTGACGGACCGGCCTTTCCGCCAGCTGTGCAAGGCCCTGGGCGCCGGCTATGCGGTCAGCGAGATGGTGACCAGCCGCAAGGACCTGTGGAACAGCCTCAAGACCAGCCGCCGCGCGAATCACGAAGGCGAGCCCGGACCGATTGCGGTGCAGATCGCCGGCACCGAGGCGGCCATGATGGCCGAGGCGGCCGTCTACAACATCGAGCGCGGTGCGCAGATCATCGACATCAACATGGGCTGCCCGGCCAAGAAGGTCTGCAACAAATGGGCCGGTTCGGCCTTGATGCAGAACGAGCCTTTGGCCGTGGAGATCGCCCGGGCCGTGGTCGAGGCCGCGCGCCCCTACAACGTGCCCGTCACGCTGAAGATGCGCACCGGCTGGTGCGATGAGCACAAGAATGCGATCGTGCTGGCCAGGCAGTTTGAGGATGCAGGCATACAGATGCTGACCGTGCACGGCCGCACGCGCGAGCAGGGCTATAAAGGCTTTGCCGAATACGACACGATTGCGGCCGTCAAGCAGGCGGTGAAAGTGCCCGTGGTAGCCAATGGCGACATCAACAGCCCCGAGAAAGCCCGCGACGTGCTGGCCTATACCGGGGCCGATGCCATCATGGTGGGTCGTGCGGCTCAGGGACGGCCCTGGATCTTTCGCGAGATAGCCCATTTTCTGGCCACGGGTGAGCATCTGGAGCCGCCGCTGGTGGCCGAGCTGCGTCGCCTGCTGCTCGAGCATCTGCAGGATCATTACAGTCTGTATGGCGAGGGGACCGGCGTGCGCAGCGCGCGCAAGCATATTGCGTGGTATCTGCGTGCTCTGCCGGGCGGGGAAGAGTTCAGAAAACATATCAACACTATTGAGGACTGCGCGGTGCAATGGCAGGCCGTGGCCGACTATCTGGATGCCTTGGGGCAGCAGATGGACCGGATCCCGGCCGCCACGGCCGCTGCCGATGACGGCAGCGAGCTGGAAGAACCCGCAGGAATGACTGCATGAGCAATCAGAACTTGGAACAATGCGTTCGCGATAGCCTGGAGGGCTATTTCCGCGATCTCGACGGCGAAACACCCGCCAACGTCTATGACATGGTGATCCGCCTGGTGGAGAAGCCGCTGCTGGACGTGGTGATGCAGCAGGCCGACAACAACCAGTCGCGCGCGGCCGAATGGCTGGGCCTGAACCGCAATACCTTGCGCAAGAAGCTGGTCGACCACCAGATGCTGTAAGAGGATGTGCTGACACCTTCAAATCCATAGCTGCAAGCGCTTGACAGATGAGCACTTGCAGCTTGTTTTCTTTCCAAAACTTGCTTTGATTGACGCCATGAAAGCTCTGATCTCCGTCTCCGACAAGACCGGTATCGTCGAATTTGCCCAAGCCCTGCACGGCTTGGGCGTGCAACTGCTGTCCACCGGCGGCACGGCCAAGCTGCTGGCCGACAAGGGCCTGCCCGTGACCGAGGTGGCCGAGGTCACCCAGTTCCCCGAGATGCTGGACGGCCGCGTCAAGACCCTGCACCCCAAGGTGCACGGCGGCCTGCTGGCCCGCCGCGATCTGCCCGAGCACATGGCCGCGCTCAAGGAACATGGCATCGAGACCATAGACCTGCTGGTGGTGAACCTGTATCCGTTCGAAGCCACCGTGGCCAAGCCCGGTTGCACGCTGGCCGATGCCATCGAGAACATCGACATCGGCGGCCCGGCCATGGTGCGCTCCGCCGCCAAGAACTGGAAGGACGTGGGCGTCATCACCGCCGCCGACCAGTACCAGGCCGTGCTGGGCGAGCTCAAGGCCGCCGGCAAGCTGAGCGACAAGCTGCGCTTTGCGCTGTCCGTGGCCGCGTTCAACCGCATCGCCCAATACGACGGCGCCATCAGCGACTACCTGTCTTCGGTGAAGTTCGAAGACGAAAAGCTGAGCGAGGAATATGTGCCCGAGCGCGCCCTGTTCGGCGGCCAGAGCAACGGCCACTTCATCAAGGTGCAGGATCTGCGCTACGGCGAAAACAGCCACCAGCAAGCGGCCTGGTACCGCGACCTGTACCCCGCACCGGGCTCGCTGGCCACCGGCGTGCAGCTGCAGGGCAAGGAACTGAGCTACAACAACATTGCCGACGCCGATGCGGCCTGGGAATGCGTGAAGAGCTTCGAGGTGCCGGCCTGTGTGATCGTCAAGCATGCCAACCCCTGCGGCGTGGCCATCGGTGCCAACGCCTTCGAAGCCTATTCCAAGGCCTTCCAGACCGACCCCACCAGCGCTTTCGGCGGCATCATCGCCTTCAACCGCCCCGTGGACAAGGCGGCTGCCGAAGCCGTGTCCAAGCAGTTCGTCGAAGTGCTGATGGCTCCCGACTTCTCGGCCGAAGCGCTGGAAATCTTCAAGGCCAAGGTCAATGTGCGCCTGATGAAG
>JAFAIY010000068.1 GCA_019236485.1 Comamonas sp.
GCCTGGACCGGCCAGCACCGCTGCGCCCAGGCCTTGTTCCAGCGCCCGGGCGAGCGGCAGGTGTTTGCCAATGCCAACACCCTGGCCCAGTTGCATGATCTGGAACAACTGGCTCCGGGCGCAAAGCCCTGAGAACCTGTTCCGGTACGCCGGCACGGCGCGTCAAAACGCGTAAAGTATTGTCACAACCCCATGGGCAAGCCATGCGGTTTTTTCTTTTTTGCTGTTATGACCGCGATTTTTCAACCTGCCGCCGCCGCCAATGCCCAGACCCTGAGCACCGCCCAGGTGCTGCAGCAGCTCACCGCCCTGCTGCAGCCCATGGGCGCCGTGGCCGAGCTGGAAACCCTGGCCCTGCCCGAAGCGCTGGACCGCGTGCTGGCCGAGGACGTGATCTGCCCCGTCAACGTGCCGCCCCATGACAACAGCGCCATGGACGGCTATGCGTTCGCGGGCACCGAACTCGCGCAGGCCCGGCCGGGCCAGCCGCTTTCGCTGCGCGTCAAGGGCACGGCCCTGGCCGGATCGCCCTGGCAGGGCCGGCTGGCTGCCGGCGAATGCCTGAAGATCATGACGGGGGCCGTCATGCCCGCCGGGCTGGACACGGTCGTGCCCCATGAGCAGGTCACGGCCGGCGCCGACTCCATACAGCTGGATGCGGCAGCCGTGAGCCCGGGCGCCAACCGCCGCCTGCGCGGCGAGGACCTGCGCCAGGGCTCGGTCGCGCTGCAGGCCGGCCAGCGCCTCACGCCCGCGGCCCTGGGTCTGCTCGCCAGCCTGGGCCTGGGCCAGGTCACGGTGCGTCGCCGCCTGCGCGTGGCCTATTTTTCCACGGGCGACGAGCTGCTCAGCCCCGGCACCGCGCCGCGCGAGGGCGCGATCTACGACAGCAACCGCTTCAGCCTCCAGGGCCTGCTGCGCCGCCTCGGGGCCCAGGTGCTGGACCTGGGCGCCGTGCCCGACGAGCCCCAGGCACTTGAAGAGCGCTTGCGCGAGGCCGCCACGCTGGCCGATGTGGTGCTGACCAGCGGCGGCATCAGCGCGGGCGAGGCCGACCATACGCGTGCCATGCTACAGCGCCTGGGCACGGTGCAGTTCTGGCGCGTGGCCATGCGCCCCGGCCGCCCGCTGGCCGTGGGCCTGCTGGCCCCGGCCGCCATGGCGCTCCACCCCGTGGCCGAAAAATTCACCGAAAAATCGGCCTCCAGCCCTTTCACTGAAATCGCCAGCAGCTCCCAGAACCAGATCATCCAGCTGTCGACCAGGCGGCCCGCGGTGCTGCTGGGCCTGCCCGGCAATCCCGTGGCGGCCATGGTCAGCTTTCTGATGTTTGTGCGCCCGGCACTGGCCATGCTGGCCGGCGAGCGCGACACCCAGCCGCCCATGCTGCAGGCTCCCTGCAGCGAGCGCCTGGGCAAGCGCCCGGGCCGCACCGAATATCTGCGCGGCGTGCTCGAGCTCGATGCTCAAGGCCGGGCCACGGTGCGCACCACGGGTCCGCAGGGCTCGGGCGTGCTCAGCTCCATGGTGGCGGCCAACTGCATCATCGTGCTCGACGACGAGTGCGGCGAGGTTCTGCCCGGCGACAGCGTAGGTATTCTGTTGCTGCAAAGTCTGGGTTGAGGCCGGCAAGCTCCAAGCATTTCCAAGGAAACATCAATGACTTACCAAGCCACCCACTGGGCCACAGAACCCACAAGGCAGGCCGTTGACGCGCTCAAGGGCGCAAGTCTGCTCGAATTCGGCGCGCCCTGGTGCGGGCACTGCCAGCGCGCCCAGCCGCTGATCCAGTCCGCGCTGGCCGCGTTTCCGGGACTCTCGCATATCAAGGTCGAGGACGGCCCGGGCCGGCCTCTGGGCCGCAGCTACCGGATCAAGCTCTGGCCCACGCTGATCTTTCTGCGCGACGGCCAGGAGATCGCCCGCCTGGTGCGTCCCGAAGACGCGCAGCCGATCAGCGAAGCCCTCGCCCGCATCTCAGCCTGAGGCTATGGACCTCAGCCCCTGCCCAGGGCCAGCTCCACGCCCTTGTTGGCCAACGCATCGGCGCGCTCGTTGCCAGGGTCGCCGGCATGGCCCTTGACCCAGCGCCAGTCTATGCGGTGGCCGCTGCCCTGGACCAGGGCGTCCAGGCGCCGCCACAGCTCGGCGTTCTTCACCGGCTCCTTGGAAGCCGTCACCCAGCCCTTGGCCTTCCAGCCATGGATCCACTCGGTAATTCCTTTGCGCACATACTGGCTGTCCAGATACAGCACCACGTCGCAGGGACGCTTGAGGGCGGAGAGCGCCTCGATCACGGCCATCAGCTCCATGCGGTTGTTGGTGGTGCCGAGTTCGCCGCCGAACAATTCTTTTTCTGCGGCCCCGGCCTGCAACACTGCGCCCCAGCCGCCAGGGCCGGGATTGCCCTTGCAGGCACCGTCGGTATAGATCACTACTTGATTCAATTCTTTTCCTTGTTGCGCCAGACCCGGTCTGGCGGCTGCCTGTGTGCCACCGGCACCTGCATGCCTGCGGGTATGGTACGGCCGCGCCAACTCGGGCCTATCAGCCGCATGCCCTGCACGCGCTTGACGGCCACTACGCAGTAAACCCCGCCCAGCACCGGCCAGCAGCGATGACCCAGACTCTCCATGAACTTCCAGCGCTTCAACCACTGCGCGCTTTGCGTGGCAGGACGATAACAGCCAAATTGCACGGCTTCGACCTCGAAGCTCAGCAAACGCAGCCAATCGCGCAAACGCCAGTAGTCCATGCCCAGATTCAGACCGGGCAGATAGCCGGCGCTGCGCTCCAGGCGCCGCTGCATCCCCAGCAGGCTCATGGGGTTGAGCCCGCAGACCACCAGCCGCCCCTCGGGCATCAGCACGCGCGCGGCTTCACGCAGGGCCACATGCGGATCGCACGAGGCCTCCAGCGTATGCGGCATCAGCAGCAGATCCAGGCTGGCTTCGGCAAACGGCAGGGCCGTTGCATCCGCCACCAGCGCCGCGGGCACCGCCCGGTCCGTACCAGGCGGCGACACCCCCAGGCCCCCGGCTTGCGCTACAGTGCCTGCTTTTGCATTCTGAACCGGTTCGCTGCCATCCAGCGCCAGCCAGCGATGCGGCATGCGATTGTTGCGCAGCCCCTGGAGCTCGGGCAGCCCCAGCTGCAGAGCGTGATAGCCGAAAATATCGGCCACCGCCTCGTCACAGCGCTGTTGCTCCCATTCCAGGAGGTAGTGCCCAAGAGCCGAATCCGTCCAGTGATGCATCTCTATAATTTTGCAGCCCATGAACCTGTTGCCCATCCCCGCTTTTTCCGACAACTACATCTGGATGATCCACGATGCAGAGCAGGCCGTGGTCGTCGATCCGGGGCAGGCCGAACCGGTGCTGGCGACGCTGGCGCAGCAGGGCTTGCAATTGCAGGGCATTTTAGTCACCCATCACCATGCCGACCATGTAGGTGGTCTTGCGACCCTGCGCCAGGCCACGGGCGCACCGGTCTACGGCCCGGCCTATGAGCCGCTGCCCGAGCCCGTTGTCCGCGTGCAGGGCGGCGCCACGGTGGAGCTGCTGGGCGGCCCCTGGCAGGTGATGGACGTGCCCGGCCACACCAGCGGCCATATTGCTTTTTTCAGCGCCCAGGCTCAGCCGCAACCCATACTGTTCTGTGGCGATACGCTGTTTTCGGGCGGCTGCGGCCGCCTGTTCGAAGGCACGCCCGCGCAGATGCAGGCCTCGCTCGACGCCCTGGCCGCCTTGCCCGGCGAGACGCTGGTCTGCTGCGCCCATGAGTACACAATTTCCAACCTGCGTTTTGCGCAGGCCGTGGAACCAAACAATCCGGATCTGGCTCAGTATCTGGAACGCTGCCTCAGGCTGCGGGCCCAGGGGCTGCCCACGCTGCCCTCCACCCTGCAGGCCGAACTGGCCATCAACCCTTTCATGCGCAGCCGCGCCGCCGACGTGATCGCGGCCGCCGTGCGACATGATCCTCAGACCAGGCCCCAGGAGCCCGCCAGCGTGCTGGCCGCCCTGCGCCAATGGAAAAACGTTTTTTGATGAAACTGCTCTATACCCTGCTGCTGCCCTGTGTGCTGGTCCTGACCGGCTGCGCCACCACCGCCAGCGTCGATCCCATGTATCCCGACGGCCCGCTCAAACCACTGGGCCGCGGCAAGGTGGGCAGCTCCGAAGTTGCTTCGCTAGAAACCACGGGCGACCTCTGGGTGCGCATACGCCAGGGCTTTGCCATGCCCGATCTGGACCAGGATCTGGTGCGCGACCGCGAGCAATGGTATGCGGCGCGCCCCGACTACCTGCAGCGCATGACGGAGCGCTCCAATAAATACCTGTTCCACGTCGTCGAGGAGCTGGAGCGCCGCGGCATGCCCACCGAGCTGGCCCTGCTGCCTTTCATCGAAAGCGCCTTCAACCCTCAGGCCGTATCGAGCGCCAAGGCCGCCGGCATGTGGCAGTTCATGCCGGCCACGGGCACGTATTTCGACCTCAAGCAGAACGCCTTCCGCGACGACCGCCGCGACGTGCTGGCTTCCACGCGCGCGGCGCTGGACTATCTGCAAAAGCTCTACGACATGTTCGGCGACTGGCATCTGGCCCTGGCCGCCTATAACTGGGGCGAAGGCAGCGTGGGCCGCGCCATCAAGCGCAACGAGAAGCTGGGCCTGCCCGCCGGCTATACCGATCTGCAGATGCCGGCCGAGACCCGCATGTATGTGCCCAAGCTGCAGGCCATCAAGAACATCGTCGCCAATCCGGAGAAGTTCAACGCCGAACTGCCGGTGATCGAGAACCACCCCTATTTCCAGGCCGTCACCCTGAACCACGATATCGACGTGGAGCTGGTGGCCAAGCTCGCCGACGTCAGCGTCAAGGACTTCAAGGCGCTGAACCCCAGCTATCACAAGCCCGTGATCTTCGCCAAGGCCACGCCGCAGATTCTGCTGCCCTGGGACAATGCCAAGGTCTTCCGCCGCAACCTCCAGGCCTCCAACGACGGCCAGTTCGCGAGCTGGACGGTGTGGACCGCACCTACCACCATCACCGTGGCCGAGGCCGCGCAGCGCGTGGGCCTGGGCGAGGCCGATCTGCGCGCCGTCAACAATATTCCGCCGCGCATGCTGATCAAGGCCGGCTCGGCCCTGATCGTGCCGCGCGACCCCAGCATCAAGACCGACGTGCCCGGTCATGTGGCCGACAACGGCCAGATTTCCTTCGCCCCCGAGATCGTGACCGTGCGCACCACCATCCGCGCCCGCAAGCGCGATACTCTGGTGAGCGTGGCCAGCCGCTATGGGGTCAGCCTCTCCAATCTCGCCGACTGGAACGATCTCAAGTCCACGGCCTCACTGCATGCGGGCCAGAGCCTGATCGCCTATCTGCCGGCGCGCGCGGCGCGTGCGGCCCGCGCCGAGACCCATGAAAGCGCCCAGCGCGAAACCTCCTCGCGCAGCAGCCGCGGCGCCAGCAAGCTCGCGGTCGGCAGCAAGTCCGCGGCCCCGACGACGCGCGGCGGCAAGAACGAGCCCAAACCGCGCGGCGGCACGCCAGCCAAGAAACGCAAATAAGCCGTGTACAAAAAAGCCCGCAAGCTGCGGGCTTTTTTGCGTCTGGACTTCATCAGCAATCCGATAGCAGCAAGCGCTGGCTACACAGGCGCTACCGCCCCATCAGGCGCGAAACCCTAGCGCCGGTCGACCAGTGCATGGGCAATCGTGCCCAGATCCACATATTCGAGCTCGCTGCCGATCGGCACGCCGCGCGCCAGGCGCGTGACCAGCAAGCCGCGCGCCTTGAGCGCCTCGCTCACGGCATGGGCCGTGGCCTCGCCCTCGGCCGTGAAGCTGGTCGCCAGAATCACCTCCTGCACCACGCCGTCGCAGGCGCGCTCCAGCAACTGCTTCATGCCGATTTCCTTGGGCCCCACGCCGTCCAGCGGCGACAGGCGCCCCATCAGCACATAGTAAAAGCCCTGGTAGGCGCCGGTACGCTCCATGGCGGCCAGATCGGCGGGGGCTTCCACCACGCACAGCCGCGCGGCATCTCGCCCCGCGTCGTCGCAGATGCTGCAGATGCGGCCTTCGGTAAAGGTATGGCAGCGCTCGCAGTGGTGCACCGAATGCACGGCGGAATCCAGCGCCTTGGCCAGTTGCAGGGCGCCCGCCTGGTCCCGCTGCAGCAGATGGAACGCCATGCGCTGCGCCGACTTGATGCCCACGCCCGGCAGGCGGCGCAGCGCTTCGATCAAGGCGTCCAGAGATTGCACATCAGACATGGCCTGTCCTTTCACTCACAGAGAAATGGCCCCACGCTTGCTCACTTCGTGTAGCCGCTGCCCCCCAAGGGGGCCGCTTGATTGCCTTGGGGCGGCCCGACAGCAATAAAAAAGCGATCTGCAACTATACAGATCGCCATTCGTTATCCCGGCCGGCAAAACAGGCATGCCCCAACCCAGGGGGGAGCAGCGAGCAAGAGCCGCCTCGCGGCGAAGCTACCGTCCCCCTCAGGGGGAAGTGGCAAAGCCGCTCAGGGGGAGCAATCAGAACGGGAATTTCATGCCGCCGGGCAGGCCGGGCATGCCCGCGGTGATCTTGCCCATCTTCTCGTTCGAGGTCTCTTCGGCCTTGCGCACGGCGGCATTGAAGGCCGCGGCCACCAGGTCCTCGAGCATGTCCTTGTCCTCGGCCAGCAGGCTGGGATCGATGGTGATGCGCTTGACATCGTGCTTGCAGGTCATCACCACCTTGACCAGGCCCGCGCCGGACTCGCCTTCGACCTCGATATTGCCCAGCTCTTCCTGCGCCTTCTTGAGGTTGTCCTGCATGGCCTGGGCCTGCTTCATCAAACCGGCGAGTTGTCCTTTGTTGAACATATGAATTCCTTCTTGTGTTGAAACGCCTTATTCAGGCCGAATGGAGATGGGCTTGATGCTGCCGGGCACGATTTTCGCCGCGAAGTCGCGCATCAAGGTTTGCACCAGCGAATTGCCTTTGACAATCTCTTCGGCAATATTCTGGCGCGCATGGTTTTCGACGGCCAGGCGCCGCGCCGGGCTATCGCTGACCGCACCCTGCTCGACCTGCAATTGTCGCGCATGACCGGCCGCTTCCAGCGCGGCGCGCAAACGCTCGCGGGCGCCGCTCTGGTTGAGCGAGCTGGACTCGACACGCAAGGTCCACTGATCGCCTTCACGCGCTATCAGCTGCGACTGCAGCGCCAGCTGGCGCGCCAGGGCCACCACGCCTTCGCTTTGCAGCAACTGCTGGACCACGCCCTGCCACAGATCGCCCTCGGGCGTGCGCTCCACGGGCGCCACCTCCTGGGCCGTGCTTACATAGACGGCGACAGCTTCCTGGCCCGCGGGCTCTTCCTGCGGCTCGGGCGGCATGGGCTCGGCGGGCAGACCGACATCCGGCTCCGCATCATCGCTCCAGCGGCCTTCGTCAGCCCAGCCCTCGTCGGGCATGCCCGCCCAGGCGCCTTCGTCGGGACCCGGCTCATCGGATGGCTCGGCCGCTTCCGAGGCCTGATCCTCGGCCTCGTCCGCCTGCGCCACCTCGGCGGCCACGGGCTCAGGCTC
>JAFAIY010000150.1 GCA_019236485.1 Comamonas sp.
AACAGTTTTCATGAACGCATTGCCATTGGCACCCCAGGCCGCCGCTCCTGCGGCTGCTGCACCTAACGCTGCGGCGGCGCGAGCCAGCACCATCGTGGCCCCGGCCGCTGAGCAGAGCACCGCGCCCCAGGCGCCGAACACCGTCCAGCCGCTGCAGCTGTTTGCGGCCGCCGTGGCCCAGGCCGTGCTCGGCGATGCGGCCGTACCGGTCGACGGTGCGAAGCCGGACAAGGGCGCTGCGGCGCAGGAAAACAGCCCCGACCAGGCCGCATGGCAGGAGCTCGCGAGCTTTCTCCCAGTGTGGCAGCCCATGGCCCAGCCGGTCATGGAGGCCGCAGCGCCTGGCACTCAGGATGCGGCGCCGGCTGCCATCGCTGGGGCCGCAGAGGTCAGTCGCAAGGCCGTGGACGGCGCGAAGGGCGCGTTGCCCGCAAGCGAGGCGGTAGCCGCGCTGGCGCGCAGCCAGATGCCACGCCTGCCCCTGGGCCAGGCTCAAACGGCGGGAGCCGCCAGCGCCGCTGCCGCATCGAACGAGAGGCTGCAAGCCGGCGTGGCAGCTGTGGTGGATGCGGCGCCGCTGCAGGGCGCGGCGCTGGTCGTGGCGCCCGAGCGCAATGAGGGCCAGGCCCAGCCGCTGGCTGCGGCCGCGACTGCGGCCACTGCCGCGCCGCAGGCACGCTCGGCAGCGCCTTTGCTGCAAGCTTTGTCCGACCGGATCCAGTGGCAGCAGGCCCAGGGCGTGGAGGTCGCCACGGTGCGGCTGGACCCGCCGCAGCTGGGCACGGTGGAGCTGCGCATCCAGCATGACGGCACGGGCGTGCAGGTGTGGATGCAGGCCTCGCATGCCGAGGTCGGGCGCCAGCTGGCAGGCCTGGCCGAAGGCCTGCGCCAGGAGCTGCAGTCACGCACCAGCGGCGAAGCTTCCGTGGTGGTGGCCCAGGGCCGCCACGCGGGAGCCAGCGGGCAGGGCGGCCAGCCGCGCGATGGCGGCAGTCCCTGGCAACTGGCCGAGGACGATGAAATAGGCCAGGCCTTGCAGGCCTGGAATGCCGCAGCCTAGGCGGTGCAGGAGGAATGATGGGTAAGAAGATTGCAATACTGGTCGCTGGGGTTCTGGTGCTGCTGCTCGGCGCCGGAGGCGGTCTCTGGTGGTGGAAGCAGCATGCGTCGGTGGCCGCGGCTGCCGAGCCGGCTGCTTCGCGCTTCGATGCGCGCCAGGCCAGCTATGTGACGCTGGACAAGGTCCTGGTCATGCTCAAGAGCGAGGCGCAGCCGGGCCTGCGCACGCAGAACACCTATATCTCGCTGGACCTGGTGCTGCGCACCGACAAGCTGCATGAAAAAGCGGCCAAGGCCGAGCTGCCCATGCTCAAGGGCGTGGCCGTGCGCACCCTGTCGCAGCTGGATCTGGAGCAGGCGCGGGCCATGAGCATCGATGCCTGGACCGAGCTGCTGAGCACCGATCTGGAGACTGCCTATGCCGGCCAGCCGGACCTGCAGCCCTTCGACAAGGTCATGGTCTCGCGCCTGATCATCGAATAAGCCGCGGGCCCATGTTGCAGCAAGACACCCACGCCTACGCTCCGGCAGCGCTGCCGCCGGGGGGCGCCTGGGCGCCGGACGGCGTGGGCTATGGCCAGGCGGCCGTCTCGCCGCAGCAGGAGCAGGAGGTGCTGACCGCCTACCTGCCCATGGTCAAGCGCGTGGTGCGACAGCTGGCTTCGCAGGCCGACGAGGTCATGGACCAGAGCGACATGACCCAGATCGGCCTGCTGGGCCTGCTGGAGGCGCTGCGCCGCTACGGCACCGTGGACGAGGCTTTTGCGGGCTATGCACGCCAGCGCGTGCGCGGCGCCATCCTCGATGAGCTGCGCCGCCAGGACTGGCGCCCGCGCACCGTGCGCCAGAACGCGCACAAGGCCCGCGACGCCGTGCGCGCGCTGCGCCGGCAACTGGGCGCGGAGCCCACGCCGGCCCAGATCCAGCAGGCGCTGGGCATGGACGACGAAGCCTATCTGGCCTACGAGCAGGCCGAGTCGGCCGAGGCCATGGCCAGCCTGGACGAGATGCTGGGCCAGGGGCTGGATGTGCCCTGCTCCGCCGCCGATCCGCAGCATGCGGTGCTGCAGCGCTATCTGCTGGAGCAGGTGCTGGCCCAGCTCCATGAGCGGGAGCAGCGCGTGATCCAGCTCTATTACGAATTCGACCTCAACCTCAAGGAAATCGCTGCCGTGCTGGAGCTGTCCGAGGCCAGGGTCTGTCAGATCAACAAAGAGGCGCTGCGCAAGATGCGCGCGGCGCTGATGGAGGCCTGAGTCCTCCAGTCGCCATCGGGAAAACACAGAACATGTTGCAACTACTGGGCATTTCCATCGTGCTGGGCACCATCTTCGGAGGGTATGTGCTCAGCGGTGGGCAATTGGGTGTGATCTGGCAGCCTATGGAGGTGTTCATCATCGCCGGCGCGGGGCTGGGGGCCTTGGTGCTGGGCAATCCCAAGCACATTCTGGCCGAGCTGTGGCTGCAGCTGCGTCAGGTGATGTCACAGACCAAGCAGACCGTGGAGTTCCAGCGCCAGCTGCTGCTGCTGATGTATGAGCTGCTGCTGACGGCCTCGGGCGGCCTCAAGGCCCTGGATGCGCATGTGGAAAAACCCAAGGAAAGCCCTCTGTTTCAGCGCTATCCGCTGGTGCTGGCCGACACCAAGCTGCTGCACTTCATCGTGGACAACTTCCGCCTGATGGCCATGGGCAAGATCAGCAGCCACGAGCTCGAAGGCGTGCTGGACCAGGAGCTGGAAGCCATCCAGGAAGAGCTGCTGCAGCCCGCCAAGTCGCTGGGCAAGATTGCCGAGGCCATGCCCGGCTTCGGCATTCTGGCGGCGGTGCTGGGCATCGTGATGGCCATGAGCTATGTGGCCGACGGCGCCACGGCCGGCGAGATCGCGGTCAAGGTGGGCGCGGCCATGGTCGGAACCTTCATCGGCATTTTCCTGTGCTATGGCGTGCTGGATCCGCTGTGCAACTTCATCAAGCAGCGGGTGATGGAGCATCTGTCGGCCATGGAGTGCGTGAAAGTGGTGCTGGTGGCCCATGTGGCGGGCAAGCCGCCGCTGCTGTCCATCGACGCGGGGCGCCGTCTGGTGCCGCTGAACATCAAGCCCAGCTTCGCGACGCTGGAAACCTGGATCAACGACATGAACACGCGCGACACCGGAGGCACGAGTGCTTAAGCGCCCCGGTCAGGAGCATGGCGAGGTCGTCGTCAAGAAAAGCGGCGGCAAGCATGCGCACGAGGAGCATGGCGGCGCCTGGAAGGTGGCGTTTGCCGACTTCTGCCTGGCGCTGATGTGCCTGTTCCTGGTGCTGTGGGTGCTGGCCGCGCGCGACAAGGAAGAGATCGAGGTGGCCATGGCCGCGGGAGCCGCGCCCAATATGACCTATCAGGGCCTGGGCACGCGCATGGTGGGCGAATACCAGCCGGGCGCGCTGATCCCCAAGCAGCCCGTCAACCCCCAGTCCCAGGAGCAGAGCGGTGGCCAGCTCCAGGTGCAGAAGCTGCTGGACACGCCCGAGGAGCTGGCCCAGCTGTCGCGCCGGGTGCGCGAGGTGGGCGCGCAGGTGGGTCTGGATCAGCACATCATCACCGCCGTGACGGCCGAGGGCCTGCGCATCACCGTGCATGACACGGAGCAAAGCGGCATGTTCAAGGTCGGCAGCGCCGAGCCCACGCCGGAGTTCGTGCGCCTGCTGCGCCGCATCGGCCCCATGTTCCGCGAGATCGACAACCAGCTGGTGATCGCGGGCCATACCGACGCCCAGCCTTTCAGCAGCCACGATGCGTTTGCGGCCTCCAACTGGTCGCTGTCCATGCAGCGGGCCCTGATGGCGCGCGCGCACATGATGCTGGGCGGCATGCCTGCGCGCAGCGTGCTGCAGGTCATAGGCATGGCGGAGGTGGCTCCGGCCGATCCCCAGAACCCGCAGGCCCCGATCAACCGGCGCGTGGAGCTGCTGGTCACGACCAAGGCTCATGCCCAGAACGTGCACCGGACCTTTGGCCAGCTGCCGGTGAGCGAGCCGCTGACGCCGGAGCTGCAAAGCTCGCCGGCCGACACGCCGATGCTGGAGCGCTTGCGCGATATGCTGCTCACGCCCGCGCCGGGCGCTGCGGCCAAAGCCCCTTGAAAGCTGTCATGATGCAAAGCAGCAAACTCAGAGGCTCACGAATGAAATTGAACCCCCTGGCGCCGGCCGCAGGCAGCGCGGCCGCCCATGGCGACCGCGTGCAGGAATCCGCCGCGGCGCTGCCCATGGCCGCGGCCGTGGTGGCGCCCGAGGTGCAGGTCGGTGCCCAGGCCGCCAGCGTGCAGCGCGCCCAGGCCCAGATGGCGCAGATGCCCGATGTGGATGCGGCCCGCGTGGCCGAGATCAAGGAAGCGCTGGCGCGGGGCGATATCAGCTTCGATCCCCGGAAGCTGGCGCAGCTGGTCCAGCGCCATCACGGGAGCGCGCTTTGATGGGCGAGACTCCAGTCCTGCCCGGGGCGCAACAGCGCTGGGCGGCCATCGCCCAGGGCATGCAGCAGGATCTGGCGGCCTATGGCCGCCTGCGCGAGCTGCTCGAGCAGCAGTTCCACGCGGCCCTGCGGCATGACGCACCGGCCATGGCGCAGCTGGCGCAGAAGATCACGGATCAGGCCGATGCGCTGGCGGACAGCCGCCAGCTGCGCGTGGCCCATGCGCGTGCGCTGCTGCCGGCCGGGGCGGCGCTGTCCATGAGCGTGCTGTTCGGCCTGCTGAAGGCGCCGCTGCAGCAGCAGCTGCAGGCGCTGTGGGCGCAGCTGGAGGCGCAGGTGCAGAGCTGCAAGGCGCTGAATCTGCGCAACTGCGAGCTCATCATGGAACAGGCCGATCTGATGCGCACCGTGATCGCGGGCGGCGCACAGGCGGAAATCTATGCTCCGTTCTGATTGGCCCGCGCTGCCGGCGCTGCCCTCGTTTTCGTCCACGCCGGCCTTGGGTGGCGCCTGGAGCGCCGGTGCGCAGCCCGCGGTCGCCGCAGCAGGAGCCGGCCTGCAGCCGGATCCGGCCGCCAGCTATAGCCCGCTGGGCCAGGAGGTGGCGCGCGAGGTGCAGCAGTTCATTGCCCAGGGCGGCTCGGCGGCCGCGCTGCCCAGCCCCCAGGCCCAATGGCTGGCCGTGCAGGCGCTGCGCCAGAGCGAACGCAAATTCGAGGCCGCGGCCGAGCGCAGCGCTGCGGCCGATGATGCGGCCCTCAAGCCCGCACAGCAGGCGTTTCTCGAGCGCATAGCTCCGTGGGCGCAGCAGGCCGCGCAGCGCCTGGGAGTCTCCGCGCGCGCCGTCATGGCCCATGCGGCGCTGGAAAGCGGCTGGGGCCAGCGCCCGGTGCGCGATGCCCAGGGGCTGGACAGCCTGAACCTGTTCGGCATCAAGGCGCAGGGCGGCTGGAGCGGTGCCAGCACCCAGGCCATGACCACGGAATACGAGGACGGCCAGGCCGTGCAGCAGGCGCAGAGCTTTCGCCAGTATGCGAGCCTGGATGCCACTTTTGCCGATTACGTGAACCTGCTGGCCCACAGCCCGCGCTACCGCGGTGCCCTGCGCACGGGCAACGATGTCCAGGCCTTTGCGGGCGCGCTGGCGGCCGGCGGCTATGCCACCGACCCCGACTACGCGCAAAAGCTGGTGCGCATCAGTCGTCAGATTCCTCAGCCCTGATCTGCAGCGCCCCAGCGGGCGCCTGGCTGCCCGCCTGCAGCACGCCGGGCGCGATCAGCGTGCCCTTGACCGGGCGGCCGGTGCGCGCATTGCGCACCGTGATCGTGTCGCCGAGCTTGGCACTGGCGGTAGCGATGCCGGCCACGCTGACCTGCACCCCGTCGCCCTGGGCGCGGATCTCCACCTTGTCGCCCTTGCGCACGGCAATGGGCCGCTCCACATCGCGCGCGCGCAGCACCTGGCCGGCCTGGCCGTCGGCCCGCAGCGGCAGGCCCAGCCAGGTGCTGGCCGGCAGCAGCTCGTTCACATGGGCGACGGGCTGCAGCAGCTGCAGCAGGTCCTGAGGCGCCAGGACCCGGCCGGCTGGAGTGTCCGCGCGCAGCGCCCAGACCGCTGCGCGTACCTGCAGCTGGGCCACCACGCTGCCGCGCGCGGCGCCGCAGCGCACGGGCATGGACACCCGGGCCAGGCGCTGGAGCGCCACCGGCGGCAGCTCCCAGCCCTCGGGGCAGGGCTCAAGCGCCGCGCCGCGCGGGGCGCTGAACTGTGCCTGCCATTGCAGGCCTTCGCGCAAAGCCGGGGGCAGAGCCGCGTGCTGCCAGCCAGCCTCGAGACGGGCCTGCAGCGCGGCCTCCAGACCTGCGGGCAGCTCGCTGGCGCCAGCGGAGCAGCCGGCCGAGGCGAGGGCCAGCGCGCACCAGCAGCGGGGCCGAACAATTTGCCATAAATTCATGCGATTAATATATCTAATTTACTGTTGTTGAAGCCGTTGTTCCTTGCTCTGAAGACCCGCTCCGAGCTTCTGTGCAGCTGCCGGTGTCTGCGGTGAAACAGTGATGTTTCTTGGTGATGCTCATAAATAAATAGCTTGAATACATTGCTGCAAAACGATTTAAGAAATAATTTTTGCTGATCTTCAATATTCAAAGGCGATACAAGCTATCAAAAACAAGAAGTTTGCGGTTTCTGCGGACTGACTCCAGGGAAAGTATCGAAATGAAACATTCGTCATAGTATGATTTCAAGAGAGCGAATGAAATATCTCATGCGCAATTGAAAACTGAAATCCGCGCCAGCCTTCCGGCGCGCGATAGGGTGATATGGCATTGAATTTCGACACGGCCCTGGCCGTGCATGCACAGGCGCTAAGGGTGCGCTCGGAGCGCACGCAGCTGCTGGCGTCCAATCTGGCCAATGCCAGCACTCCCGGCTACCAGTCCCGCGACATCGACTTCTCCGCCACCATGGCCAGGGCCGCCGAAAGCGGGGCTTCCCTGCTGTCCACGGCGGACTGGGGTGCCGGCAGCTCCGATGCGCTCTACCGCGTGCCCAACCACCCTTCGCGGGACGGCAACACCGTGGAAGTGGGCGTGGAGCAGGCGCTGTTCTCGCAGAACGTCTCGGACTTCCAGACCAGCCTGACTTTTCTGAACATGAAGCTGCGCGGCCTGCAGTCCGCGATCAAGGGTGAGTGAGCATGGGATTCCGTGAAATCGCGCAGATCGCCGGCTCGGCCATGACGGCCCAGAGCACGCGCCTGAATACCGTGGCCAGCAATCTGGCGAATGCCGGCGCCGCGGCCTCCTCGGAAACCGAGGCCTACAAGGCGCGCAAGCCGGTGTTTGCCGCCGTGATGGGCCAGAGTTCGCTGGAGAGCTATGCGGCCCGCGTGCAGGTGCTGGACGTGCTCGAGACCACCGAGCCCGTGCGCAAGGCGCACGAGCCCGAAAACCCCGTGGCCGATGCCTCGGGCTATGTCTACTACTCCAATGTGAACACCGTGGCCGAGATGACCGACATGATGTCGGCCTCGCGCGCTTTCGAAACCAATGTCGAGGTGCTGGGGCGCGTGCGCTCCATGCAGCAGTCGCTGCTGCGCCTAGGGGAGCAATCATGAGCCTGATCAACAGCGCCACCACCGCCAGCGGTACCGCGGGCAGCAGCAGCGACGCCATCTCCCAGGCCCTGGGCGGGAGCGAGCTGGGCCAGATGTTCACCAAGCTGCTGGTGGCCCAGGTCAAGTACCAGGATCCGCTGCAACCCACGGATTCGAGCACCTTCGTGACCCAGCTGACGCAGCTGAGCCAGACCGAGTCGCTGCAGTCCCTGTCCTCGCAGCTGAGCGCACAGTCCTCCATTCTGGACAGCCTGCAGACCATGCAGCTGGGCAGCCAGGTGGGCTCCACGGTGATGGTCAGCAGCAGCAGCCTGCAGCTGGCCGACGCGCCGCTGCAGGCCGTGGTCAATCTGCCGGCCTCCGCCGAGCTGACGCTGCAGCTGACCGCGCCCGATGGCAAGGTCACCACCGTCCCCCTGGGCGCGCGTGGCGTGGGCGATGCGAGCTTCGCCGTCGATCCGGTGGCCCTGGGCCTGCCCGCGGGCCGCTACGACATCGCCGTCAAGGACGCCGGCGGCACCAGCTATCCGGTCGAAGTGGCCGGCAAGCTGCAGGCCGTGCGCATGACCTCCACCGGTGCCGTGGCCCTGCAGGTGCAGGGCCTGGGCGATGTCCTGCCTTCCCGCATCACGCGCTTCGTGGGTCAGCAGGCCTGAGCGCACTGACGTTTTCCTTTTCCCCTCACCCGACCGAACACCATGAGCTACCAGATTGCGCTGTCGGCGCTGCAAGCGATCAACAACCAGCTCGACAACATCTCCCAGAACATTGCCAACACGGGCACCACGGGCTACAAGTCGAGTCGCACCAACTTCGCCGCGATGTACGCGAGCTCGGCCCCGAACGGCGTGCGCGCGGCCTCGACCACCCAGACGCTGGACGTGGGCGGCGGCCTGCTGAGCACGGGGCGCAATCTGGACGTGGCCATCTCCGGCAAGGGCTATTTCATGGTCAAGGACAGCACGGGGGTGACCAACTACACCCGCGTGGGCGTGTTCGACGTGGACAAGCAGGGCAATCTGGTGGACCACATGGGTCGCCAGGTGCAGGGCTATGGCCTGACTCCCGGCAGCACGGCCCTGGGCAATCTGGGCACGATCAAGGTGCCCACGGGCCAGATTCCCGCACAGGCCAGTACCAAGGTGGATTTCGTGGGCAATCTGTCGGCCGACTGGACGGTGCCGGCCAATGCCTTCGACCCCAAGGATTCGAGCAGCTACAACAGCTCCACGGTCTCGGTGGTCTATGACTCGCTGGGCCGCCAGCACACCATCACCCAGTACTTCGTCAAGACGGCGAGCAACGAGGTGACGGTCCACTATCAGAACGAGAACAATGCCGTGGGCAGCAGCACGCTGCAGTTCACCGCCGCCGGCCAGCTGGATGCCGCGGCCTCCACCATCAATCCCGTGAATCTGGCGCCCACCGGGGCCAATGCTCTGTCCGTGGCCTTCAACTACGCGGGCACGACCCAGTTTGCGGGAGACACCGCGACCACGGCCAACGCCGCGGACGGCTATGCCTCGGGCACCATGGTCAATGTGCTGATAGGCAAGGACGGCTCGGTCAACGCCCAGTACAGCAACGGCATGGTGCAAAGCGTGGGCATGATCGCCCTGGCCAGCTTCCCCAGCGAAAGCGGTCTGGTCGCCGTCGACGGCACCAGCTGGCAGGCCTCGAGCAAGTCGGGCGCCGCACTGCTGGGCACGCCGGGCACGGGCCAGCTGGGCGAGCTGGAGAGCCAGCAGCTTGAGCGCTCGAACGTGGAAGTCGCATCCGAGCTGGTGGACCTGATGAGCGCGCAGCGCAACTACCAGGCCAATACCAAGGTGATCAGCACCCAGAACGACATCATGCAGTCCCTGATGCAGGTGCTGTAAGCGCGGCCGCCATGGACAAGCTGATCTATACCGTCATGACCGGCGCGGAGCGTGCTTTCCACGCCCAGCAGGTGCATGCCAACAATCTGGCCAATGCCGACACGGCGGGCTTTCGCGCCGACTACGAAGTCGCGGGCACGCAGACCGTGCCCGGCTATGGCTACGCCAGCCGCCACCAGAGCACAGGCTCCACCGATGTGGTGTCGCAGCGCACGGGCAGCGTGCGGGAAACCGGGCGCGAGCTGGACATCACCGTGCAGGGCCAGGGCCTGATCGCCGTGGCCAACGGAAACGGCGAGGCCTACACGCGCTCCGGCGTCATGCAGGTGGATGCGCAGGGCAATCTCACCATCCAGGGCCGCGCCGTGCTGGGCGACGGCGGACCGGTGGTGCTGCCGCCGTTTCGCAAGCTCTCTGTGGCGGAGGACGGCACGCTGTCCATACTGCCCGAGAACGGAAACGAGATGCAGGCCGTGGACCGGCTGAAGCTGGTCGACGGCAGCCGTCCGCTGGCCAAGAACCTCTCGGGCCTGCTGGTGTCGCGCGACGGCGCCACGCTGGCGGCCAGCGAAACCGTGCGCGTGCGCAGCGGCGCGCTGGAAAGCTCGAACGTGCGGCCTGTGGAGGAAATGGTGGCGGTGATGGACATCAGCCGCCAGTTCGAAATCCAGATGAAGCTCTACCAGGCCGCCGACGGCATGGTGGAGGCCGGCAATCGCCTGCTGCGCGACTAAGTCTCAGTGCCGCAGCCGCAGCGCTGACGGCCCGCAAACCAAGAAAAGAGCATCCCTATGAATCCCGCATTGCTCGTGAGCAAGACCGGCCTGCAGGCCCAGGAAGCCAAGCTGCAGGTCATCGCCCACAACCTGGCCAACGTGAACACCGTGGGCTTCAAGCGCAACAGCGCCGCGTTCGAGGACCAGTTCTACGAGATCGCGCGCATGCCGGGCAGCAACAGCCAGGGCGACAACCGCGTTCCCGCCGGCGTGCAGCTGGGCACGGGCGTGCGCATGGTGTCCACGCACAAGCAGTTCACCGAAGGCAGCCTGCAGAACACCAGCCAGCAGCTGGATGTGGCGATTGTGGGCAACGGCTTTCTGCAGGTGCTGCAGGCCAACGGCGATACCGCCTATACCCGGGCGGGCCAGCTGCAGGTGGACAACGAAGGACGCCTGGTCAACGCCAACGGCCTGCCGCTGCAGCCCGAGATCACGATTCCCGAAGGCGCCAAATCCGTGACCATCAGCGCCACGGGCCTGGTCTCGGCCATGGTGGGGACCGATGCCACCCCGCGCGAGCTGGGCACGCTGCAGCTGGCGACATTCGTGAATCCGGCCGGCCTGCAGGCGCAGGGCGACAACCTGTATCTGGTGTCCCAGGCCAGCGGCGATGCCGTGCTGGGCGCTCCGGGTGAGGCCGGCTTCGGCACGCTGCGCCAGTATGCGCTGGAGAGCTCCAATGTGCAGGCCGTGGAGGAGATGGTGGACATGATCTCGGCCCAGCGCAGCTATGAGATGAGCACCAAGGTGCTGTCGGCGGCCGACGACATGATGCGCAATCTGGCGCAGGCGGCATGATGGCTTTGAGCGCGGCGCGCGTGCGCCTGCTGCTGATGGCCGGTGCGCTGGCCCTGGGCGGCTGTGCGACCCGGCCGCCCGAGATCACCCAGCCCGCGGAGACCGTGCCCGAGTTCCTGCTCGCGCCTCAGGCCCGCGCCCAGGGCGGCGGCCTGTTCGTGCCCCAGGCCTCCACGGGCCTGGTCGCCGACCAGCGCGCCCATCGCGCGGGCGATGTGCTGACCGTGGTGCTCGAAGAAGTGACCCAGGCCAGCAAAAAAGCCAATACCCAGACCAACAAGAGCAGCAATGTCGGCATCAGCCCGCCGATATTGGCCGGCAACAGCATCAAGGCCGATGTGGAGCTGGCCGGCAGCAGCAAGTTCAACGGCGGCGGCAGCAGCACCCAGCAGAACGCGCTGACCGGGGCCATGACGGTGATCGTGCAGCAGGTGCTGCCCAACGGGCTGCTGTATATCAAGGGCGACCGTGCACTGTCGCTCAACCAGGGCGACGAGGTGCTGCGCCTCAGCGGCTATGTGCGTGCCACCGACGTGGACCTGAACAACCGCGTGTCCTCGCTGCGGGTGGCCAATGCGCGCATCGGCTATTCGGGCCACGGCGCCCTCTCGGATGCCAGCCAGGCGGGCTGGCTGACCCGGTTTTTCCAAAGCCCTCTTTTCCCTTTCTGATCCACGATGTTTGTTGACCGCTTGATCCGTCATGCCGGGCCGGCCGCCCTGGCGCTGGCACTGGCCGGCCTCGCGCCCCAGGCCGGCGCGCAATCGACTCCCGGCCGGTCGGCGCGGGCGGGCGATCTGGCCGCCAGGGGCGCGATGCGACCCCTGCGCCATCTGGTGCATGTGGAAGGCGTGCGCGAGAACCAGCTCGTGGGCTATGGCCTGGTGGTGGGCTTGAACGGCACGGGCGACAGCACCCAGGTGAAGTTTGCCGGCCAGTCCGTGACCAATATGCTGACCCAGTTCGGCATCAAGCTGCCCGAGAAGACCAGCACCAAGCTCAAGAACGTGGCCACGGTGATGATCAGCGCCATGTTCCCGCCGGGCTACCGCAAGGGGCAGACCATCGATGTCACCGTGTCCTCCCTGGGCGATGCCAAAAGCCTGCGCGGCGGCATGCTGCTGATGGCTCCGCTGCGCGGGGTGGACAACGAGACCTACGCGCTGGCCCAGGGCCAGCTGGTCGTGGGCGGGCTGAATGCCTCGGGCAACAGCGGCTCCAGCGTGACGGTGAACACGCCGACCTCGGGCCGCATTCCCAACGGCGCGACGGTGGAGCGCGAGATTCCCACCGACTTCGAGAGCGGCGACACCGTGATGCTGTCGCTGCGCCAGCCGAGCTTCCGCACGGCGCGCAACATCGTGCAGGCCATCAATGCGCGCTACGGCGACATCGCGACCACGCGCGACGGCACCAGCATCGAGGTGCGCGCGCCCCAGGTGCCGACCCAGCGCGTGGGCTTTGTGGCCGACCTGCAGGATCTGCAGGTGGCCATGGGCCAGGAGCTGCCGCGCGTGGTCTTCAACTCGCGCACCGGCACCGTGGTCATCGCCGAGGGCGTCACCGTCAAGGCTGCGGCCGTATCGCACGGCGCTTTGCGCGTGGTGATCCGCGAGCAGCCGCAGGTCAGCCAGCCCGCGCCCTTCAGCCAGGGCAGCACCGTGGTCACGCCGCAGTCCGACGTGCTGGTGCAGGAGGGCAGCGGCCATATGTTCGAGTGGCCGGCCGGCGCCAAGCTGCAGACCATCATCGACACCATCAACCGCACCGGCGCGTCGCCGGACGACATCATGTCCATTCTGCAGGCCCTGGATCAGGCGGGCGCGCTGCAGGGCGAGCTGATCGTCATCTGAGGAGGCTGAGCATGGATCTCTCCCCTACATCGAGACCTCTGGACGCGGCGGCAGGCACGGCCGCCACCGGAACCCATGACCAGGCCGTGGCGGCCGCTGCCGAGACCGCGCAGCGCCTGAGCGCGGCCGCGGTAAAGTTCGAGAGCTTTTTTGTCGCCCAGATGTTGAAGCAGATGCGGCAGACCACGGCGGCGCTGGCCGATTCCGGCAGCGCCATCAATGACCGGGTCAATGACAGCGCGCTGTCATTGGCGGAGCAGGCGGTGGCCGACGGCCTGGCCGGACACAGTGCGTTCGGCATCGCCGATGTGCTGGTGCGGCAAATGCTGCCCGCTGCCTCTGCCGCGACAAGGACTTCGACATGAGCATGCTTTTCAACGGGCTGACCGGGGTGGTGGCTTCCCAGGTGGCGCTGAACACCGTGAGCCAGAATCTGGCCAATGCCCTGACCCCCAACTACACCCGCCAGGGTGTGGCGCTGACAGCCAAGGCCTCCTCCAATACCGCGCTGTCGGCGGGCGACGGCGTGGCCGTGACCTCGCTGATCCGCTATTCCGACAGCTACAAGACCCAGCAGATGTGGCGCGCCGCCAGCACCAAGGGGCAGTACGAGGCCGCGCAAACCTATTTGCTGCAGCTCGAGCAGGTGATGGGCGATGCCGACGGCGGCATCAACGCGGCTCTGGACGGCTTCTTCGGTGCGCTCAGCGCGGCCAGCGTCGAGCCTACTTCCACGCCGCTGCGCCAGCAGATCATCGAGTCCGCCAAGGCCCTGGGCCAGACCGTCAACAACCTCAGCCAGATCGTGGCCAACCAGGCCCTGGCCGTGCGCCAGCAGCGCGCCGTGGTGGTGGACCAGGTCAACTCCTATATCAAGGAGATCGCGGCGCTGAACGACAAGATCGCGCAGAGCACGGGCGCCGGGCTCAACACCTCGTCGCTGCAGGACCAGCGCGATGCCAAGATCGACCAGCTGTCCAAGCTGGTGGGCCTGCAGGCCACGCAGCAGCCCGACGGCGCCATCAATCTCTCGCTCAAGGGCGGGCAGCCGCTGGTCGTGGGCAACCGCGCCGCGACGGTGACGGTGGACCAGGGCGCGCAGACCCTGGACGTGAACTTCGGCACGGAAACCTTCCAGCTGGGCGCGGAGAACTGGAACGGCACCCTGGGCGGCCTCGCGGCGCTGGAGCGCGACGTGATCGCGCCGCTGGATGCCTCGATCCGCGGCCTGGCCCAGGTGATCGCCGAAAAGGCCAACGCGGTGCTGAACAGCGGCTTCGGCACCGACGGCCAGGCCGGCGCCGATCTGTTCGTCTTCGATGGCACCTCCAGCGCGGCGCTGCTGACCATCAACGCGGGCATCACGCCGGCCCAGCTGGGCCTGTCCGGCGATGCGGCCAAGGTCGGCGACAGCAGCAAGCTGCAGGAGCTGATCGCGCTGCAGCACCAGAGCGTCAACATCTATGGCGCGGGCAATACCGGCATGGTGGGCTCGTCGGTGCTGCTGGGCGATGTCTACACCCAGCTGGTGGGCAAGCTGGGCATGTACAGCCAGCAGAACAATGCCTCGTACGAGACCGCACAGACGGTGCGCGACCAGTCGGAGGCGAACTGGCGTTCCACCAGCGGTGTCAACACCGACGAGGAGGCCGTGAACCTGATGCAGTACCAGCAGATGTACCAGGCCAATATGAAGGTCATCACCGTGGCCAACACGCTGTTCGACAGCCTGCTCCAGATGCGCTGAAGCGCGCTCCCACGCTCCATAAGAAACTGCCATGCGCGTATCCAGCACCCAGTACCACATCACCGTCAACGCCTCGCTGCAGAACTCCAATGCCCAGCTCGAGAAGCTGATGGGGCAGATGTCCACGGGCAACCGGCTGACCCGGCCCAGCGACGATCCCATCGCCCATGTGCGCATCTCGCGCCTGCAGCGCGAAGAGGCCAGCATTGCGCAATACAAGGACAATATCGGCGCGCTTTCCAGCCGCATGAGCCAGAGCGAAACCATCATGTCGAGCATCAATGCCGACCTGCTGAGCGCGCGCGATCTGCTGGTGTGGGCGCTCGACGGCGGCAATTCCGGCGCAGACCTGGGCGCCATGGCAACCAATCTGGCCTCGCTGCGCGACGCCCTCTATGCGGGCAGCCTGACCAAGGACCAGGAAGGCACTTATCTTTTTTCGGGCACCCTGTCCAAGACCCCGACCGTGCTGTACGACGCCACGGCGCCCGCAGGCAGCCGCTACACCGTGGGCGGCAACGCGGAGCAGCAGCAGGTGGTGGTGGGCAACGGCCTGACCCAGCCGGCCAATGTCACCCTGGGCGACGAAATGAGCGCCATGCTCAATGCGCTGGACACAGCGGTCAATGCGATCCAGGGCGGCACGACCACGGCCAACGACCCCGCCACCCGCACGGCCTTGCTGGGTGCCATGGACGGCGTGGATACGGCGATGAACCAGGTGTCCACCAAGATTTCCAAGCTTGGCGGCGTGCAGAACATCATCGGCACGCTGTCCACCGACTGGAACAACCTCAGCACGGCCAACAAGACCGCGGTGCTCGAATATTCGCAGCTCGACTATTCGACGGCCGCGGTCCAGCTCAAGACCCTGGTTTCCGCCATTGAAGCCACGCAGTCGGCCTATGGGAAGGTCAGCAAGCTGAGCCTGTTCGACGCGCTGTGAGCAGCACCCGCATCGGTCATAGCGCCCCTGGGCGCCTGGGCGGGATAGGGCCGGCGCAGCCCGGTACTGCCGCGCCGGCCGCAGCCATGGCTCCGGTGGCCACGCCCGGCCTGCCCGCCGTCCGCGACGCCAGTACCTGGCCGCGGGGCTGGATGGCCGCCGCGGTGCCGCAGCGGGTGCGCGAGTTCCATACCCAGATCAGCAAGGCGCAGATGGCTGCCGCCTATCTGGAATCCCTGAGAGAGGCCTTGGACGCGCTGGCCCAGGCCTGCCGCCACCAGCGCCAGCTGCCGTCCGATGCCGGGCTGGCGCGCCTGCGTGCGGCGCTGGCGGCGCTGCAGCAGCGCTGGCGCCAGCGCCATGCGCGCAGCCTGGCCAGCCTCGACGACACCCTGCATTGGACGCCCACGCACCGGGCCCGCAAAAGCTTTGTCTGGAATGCCTGGAGCTGGGATACCTTGCAGGCCGAAACGGCCCAGGACCAGGAGCTGCTGGGCTTTTGCCTGCTGGGCCAGGACGGCGCGCAGGGCGCATGGCAGGCGGACGAACAGCGCTCCCTGGCCGGCAACGCCCATGCGCTGGCGCAGGCTCTGGCTCCGCTGGGCATTCTCGTGGGCCGGGTGGAGCAAGCCCTGTTGCTGTCGGTGGACGAGGCCGCCTGGCCTCTGCTGCAGCAAAGACTGATGGTCAGGGGCAATGGCAAGCGCTTTCCCGCGGGCCAGTGGGTGGCGCCGCGCCTGCAGTCCGGGCCGCAGGCCCTGGGCCTGGAGCGCTGGAGTGCCGGCGATGCCGAGGCCGTGCAGGCCTGCAGCCTGGCGCTGCCGGCCGCGCGCGAACGGGTGAGCCAGGCCCTGGCCGTGGTGCACGCCTTCCAGCAGCAGGCTGGTCACAGCCTGCCCGATATGGGGCCTCAGCTGGCGGCCATGCAGCACTTTGCGCAGACCTTTGCCGACGCGGGCCAGGCACCTGCCTATGACTGGGTGCTGGCCGTGGTGCCGGCCGTGCGCGCCATCGCGCGCCGCCGTGTGGCGCGGCTGCTGCAAAGCCGCGGCATGCTGGGCTGAGCGGGCCCGAAATCCGTCCCTCACCACGAAAACCATATGCATGACTGATGCCGTAGCCGTTCCCGCTGCCGCGGATATGCCCTACCACCGCCTCGACACCCTCGCGGCCATGCAGCAGGTGTTTGAGCTGCTGCAGCATCAGCAGATCGTCATGACCCTGCTGGACGAGGTGCGTGACGAAGCCGATCTGCGCGACGTCGGCGGCCGTCCTTGCGGCATGGCCTTGCTGACGCGGGCGTAGCCGGGTGAGCCCCTGGTGCTGGAGGTCTCCGGCGCCTTGCCGCCGCTGCCGCCCCAGGTGCTGGCCCTGGCCCATATGCCCGGCGGCGTGCGCGCCCAGTGGGTGCTGCAGGCCGATTGGCAGCCCGCGGCCGCGGGGCGCTGGCGGCTGCCGCTGGGGCAAAGCTACCAGGCCGGCTTTCAGTTCGGCCAGCGGCGTTGCGTGCTGCATCTGGAGGACCTGAGCCTGGGCGGGGTCGCTTTGCGCGGCACGCGCCAGGAAACCGCCATGCTGTTCATGGGCCGCAAGATCGCCAAGGCGGTGCTGGAGTTGGGCAGCGGCGTGCAGGTCCAGGTGGATCTGATCGTGCGCTCACGGCGCAGCTATCGCTCGTTTCTGCTCGGCGAGCAGGTCATCGTGGGCTGCAGCCTGGAGGGTGTGAGCGACGAGGTGAGGGTGGTGCTGGAGCGCATCACGGCCGCACAGAACGCATAGGCCAGGCGTGCGATAAGCCCATGAAAAAAGCCAACCCTGAGGTTGGCTTTTTTCATGGAGCGGGAAAGGCTGGCGCCTTTCCGGGGCTGTGCGATTACTGCAGCAGCGAAGCCACCATCTGGCTCATGCTCGAGGATTGCTTGAGCATGGCGGTCGAAGCCTGCATCAGCATCTGCTTGCTGGTCATGTTGGAGGTTTCGGAAGCGTAGTCCACGTCCATGATGCGGCCCTTGGAAGCTTCAGTGTTCTGGATCATGTTGCCCAGGTTGTTGTACACGTGCTCCAGGCGGTTGGCGGCGGCGCCGAACGAGGAACGCAGTGTGCCCACGGCAGCCGAGGCGGTGTCGGCCAGTGTGATGGCAGCGTTGGCACCGGTGCTGATGTTGCCAGCCTTCAGTGCGGCCAGAGCGGTCGTCAGAGTGCCCAGGTCGGTCGAGGCGTCGTAGGCATAGGTTTCGGAGGCCGAGGCACCGATCTGGAAGGTCGCTGCCTTGGTGAATGTGCCGCCAGCGGCAAACAGAGCCTGACCACCGAAGCCGGTATTGGTCATGATGTTGTCGATTTCGGTGGCCAGTGCGTCGAACTCGGCCTTCATCGCGGTCTGGTCGTTGGCGGTGGAGGTGGCGTTGGCTGCCTCGGTGGCCAGATCCTTCATGCGCAGGACCATGTTGTTGACTTCGTTCAGGGCGCCTTCGCCAGTCTGCAGCATGGAGATGCCGTTCTGGGTGTTCTTCTGTGCAACTTTCATGCCGCTGGTCTGGGCATTCAGGCGGGTGGCAATCTGCAGGCCGGCGGCGTCGTCCATGGCGGAGTTGACGCGGTAGCCCGTGCCCAGCTTGGTCATGGAAGAAGACAGGGCCTTGTTGGTCGAGGCCAGGGAATTCTGTGTGCTCAGGGAAGCGGCGTTGGTGTGCAGGCTCAGCATGGAGTGCTCCTAAAAACAGTGTCGTGATGACGGACCGAACGCCACCGTGGCGCTCTTGTCCGTACTAAGCGACCTGCTTGCGCAGCAACTTAAATGCTCTGCAGAAAAAATCCCCGCGCTGCAGGGATGGTCAGCCAGCGCCGGCGCTACAGGATGTCGGCCTTCAGATAATGCGCGCCGGGCAGGGGGTTGTGATAGTAGGGCTCGATGGATTCGAAGCCCAGCTCCATATACAGGGCGCGCGCGGCTTCCATATCGTCGAGGGTGTCCAGCAGCACATGGTCATAGCCGGCACGGCGGGCCACATCGAGCATGGCTTCGGCCAGCTGGCGGCCCAGGCCGAAACCGCGAAAGGCCTTGCGCACATAGAGGCGCTTCATCTCGGCGGCATTGGGATAGTCGCAATCGTCGAGCGGGCGCAGGGCGCAGCAGCCGGCGATGGCTCCGTCCACGCGGGCCAGCAGAATCTGGCCCCGGGGTTCGGCATACTCGCCGGGAAGTTCGGCGATTTCGGATTCGAATCCTTGAAATCCCAGGTCGATGTTCAGGCTGTTCGCGTACTCCTGAAAGATCTGGCGCACGGCGTCCATTTCCTTCGGAGTCGGGATCAGCAAGTCCACGGCAGGCTTGTCCACGGCAACTTGGCAATGATGAAAGAAGATCCAGTGTAGCGGCAAGCGCGCCACATGGTTAAAGCGCGGCAGGCTGCGGCAGCGTTCAGAACGCGCCGCTCTGCCCCAGCTGGGCTACCCACCAGGCCATGGCGCTGGCCGCGACCGCCAGAGCGGCGGCGAGCAGGCGCGTGCCCGCGCTGTCCTGGCTGGTGGCGACCGTGCCGTCCAGCAGCTTGTCGCCCGTGACCATGGCCGGCACCAGCCGCTGACCGCGGAGGCTGTACCAGGCAATCGCCAGCAGGTGCAGGCCCACCAGTCCGTAGATCAGATACTGGCCCCAGTGGGCGTGATAGTAGGTGGCCAGGGAAATCGTCTCGCCCGAGACAAAGCGGGTCAGCGGTCCGCTAAAGGCGATTTCATCGTCGCTCAGCAGCCCGCTTGAGACCTGCGCTATCAAAACGGTGAGCATGACGAACACCGATAGCGCGCCCAGAGGGTTGTGCCCGGCGCGGTCCCGGGCCGTGGCGCCGCCGCGCAGATAGCGCGCCAGCGCGGCCGGGGAGGGGGCGAAGCTGCCGAAGCGCGACCAGTGGCCGCCGACCAGTCCCCAGAGCAGGCGAAAGATCAGCAGCGCCAGCACCGTCTGGCCCAGGATCAGATGCCAGTTCATCGCATTGCCGCCCAGCTTGGCGGTGACGGTGAGCGCCAGGATGCAGCCGGCCAGCAGCCAGTGGAACAGGCGCGTGGGCAGATCCCAGATGCGGACTTTGCGGGGGGCGGCAGGGTGGGCGGGCTGTGTCATGGGGCGTGATGCGTGGCGGGTCGTGGCAGCACATTGTGCCCGGAGCTCGCGCGGGGCGCCGTTCAGCGCTCTGGCATACTGATTTTTGAAATTCGCCAGCGACAGTTTGTTCAAAAGAAAGGAAACCCCGATGAAAGCTTTCTCCGCCTTGGCCCTGGCCGCCTTGCTCGCCTCCGCGGCCCTGCCGGCAGCGGCGCAATTTGCCAAGCCCGAAGATGCCATCAAATACCGCCAGAGCGCCTTGAGCGTGATGGGCACGCATTTCGGCCGTCTGGGCGCCATGGCCAACGGCAAGATGGCTTTCGACGCCAAGCTCGCGCAGGAAAGCGCCGAGATCGTGGCCATGATGTCCAAGCTGCCCTGGGCCGGCTTCGGCGCCGGCACCGAAGGCGGCAAGGCCAAGCCCGAAGTGTGGCAGGAGCAGGCCAAGTTCAACGACCTGGCGGGCAAGACCGAGGCCGAGGCGGCCAAGCTCACGGCGGCCGCCAAGAGCGGCAATCTGGACAGCCTCAAGACGGCTTTCGGCCCCGCTGCCAACAGCTGCAAGAGCTGCCACGACAGCTTCCGCAAGCGCTGAGCTTCGCCTGCGGCGGCAATAAAAAAACCGGCTGGCTGCCGGTTTTTTTATGCTCTGTATCTGAAAGGCTAGCGGCTGGCGCTGGATGCTCAAGCCTTTCAAACAGGAAAGCGCTTGAGATTCAGTGGAGCCGAGCGCCGGCAGCTATGTTTTTCTGCTCTCAGACCGTGGCGGGTTCGGCCAGCAGCTTCTCGATCAGCTTGTGCAGCTCGGCAAAGTCGGGCGCGCCCACATAGCTTTTCACGATCTCGCCGCGCTTGTTGACGATGAAGGTGGAGGGCGTGAGCTTCACATCGCCCCAGGCCTTGGCCACATTGCCGGTGTTGTCCAGCGCCACCTGGAACGGCAGCTGGCGCGACTCGACAAAGTTCACCACATAGCTGGGCGGGTCGTAGCTCATGGCCACGGCCAGGGTGTCGAAGCCCTTGTCCTTGTATTTGTTGTAGGTGCTGATGATCTCGGGCATCTCGCCCACGCAGGTGGTGCAGCTGGTGGCCCAGAAATTGACCAGTGTGACCCTGCCCTTGAGGTCGTTGGTGGTCTTGTGGCTGCCGTCCAGCAGCACGAAGGTGGACTGCGGCGCGGCCGACTGTCCGGCGCCCGAATACACCCAGGCTCCGATGCCGATAGCGGCGGCGGCCACAAGGCCCAAGATCCAATGTTTGCTTGCCATAGCGATTGATTGTGCACAAATCCTGGCGGTTGGAGCCCGGCAGGGGAAAAAAGTTCAGCGCTCAGCGGACCCCGGGTCAACCCTAGGCCTATGTGACGGGTGGGGTCGCGGGCGCTGCCGATAATGCCTGTATGAAAGTTCTGGGGTTGAAAGCTGTCACTCTTGCCGTCGGCATTGCGCTGGCGCTGGCCGCTTGCAGCCCGGCCCTGAACTGGCGCACGGTGCAGCTCAAGGACGCGCCGCTGCAGATCGCCCTGCCCTGCGATCCGCAGACCGCCACGCGCCCCGTGGCGCTGGGCCTGGGTACGGTGCAGCTGTCCGTGCTGGGCTGCGAGGCAAGGCAGGCGACCTACGCGGTCTCGCATTTCCGGGTGGCGGAGCCCGCGCGCGCGGCCGAGACCCTGGCTTACTGGCAGGCCGCGGTGCTGGCCCAGTTGCATTCCGAGCGGGCGGCGGGCCAGGCCGCGCTGCTCCATGCCAGGGGCGACGGCCCCTGGGTCACCGCCGGGGCGCTGAATCTGCCGCAATCGCAGCGCCTGACTTTCGAGGGCCTGGATGCCGGAGGGCGCAAGGTCGTAGGCCATGGTCTGTGGTTTGCCCGCATGGAGGGCTCGGCCGCTCGAGTCTACCACGCGGTGATCTATGCGGACCAGCTCTTGCCGGCCGAGGCCGACACGTTTTTTGCAGGCCTGCGGCTGCAGTAGGGGCGCAGCAATCCCGGTTCATGCACCCAATACCTAGGCCATCCCGTCAACGCGCCATAATTTGCTATCAAGAACTGTGATTCCATGACCACGCGCATTCTTTTGCTCACCCACGCTCCGCTGGCCACTGCGCTGCGCGAATGCGCTCTGCATGTGTTTGCCGATAGCGCCGACGATCTGCTGGCCTTGGACGTGCCTTCCCATGAGGCACCCGAGGCCACGCTGGAGCGCGCGCTGGCTTTGCTGGCAGCGGGGCAGGGCGGGCTGGAGGCGCCGACGCTGGTGCTGACCGATTTGTTCGGCGCCACGCCCTGCAATGTGGCCCAGCGCCTCACAGGGCAGTTGCCGGCGCGGCTGGTGGCGGGGGTGAACCTGCCCATGCTGCTGCGCTCCATCACCTATCGACATGAGCCGCTGGACGCTCTGGTCGCCAGGGCCATGGTGGGCGGCAGCCAGGGCGTGATGCAGGTGGCCAGCAGTTCCAGACAAAATCAAAGCGCACGACCTTCTCATGATCAAGACGAATATCACCATCAGCAATAAATTGGGCCTGCATGCCCGCGCCTCGGCCAAGCTGACCAAGCTGGCAGGCAGCTTTCCCTGCGAAGTCTGGCTGACCAAGGGCGAACGCCGCGTCAATGCCAAGAGCATCATGGGCGTGATGATGCTGGCCGCCGGCATAGGCTCGGAAGTGGAACTGGAGACCGATGGCGAGCAGGAGCAGCAGGCGATCGATGCGCTGGCGGAACTGATCAACGACAAGTTCGGCGAGGGTCAGTAATCGCGGTCTGCGCGCCGTGTTGACAGCGGTGGCGCGCAGGACTGAGGATAGGGCAGGGCCGCAACGGACCCTGCCGGACGCAGCAAAGAGCAGGTTTTCGTGTCGCGATGCGGCAGTGATATGTGCTGTCTGCTGCGAAAACAAGAGCAAGAAGCAATCGCAGCAGTTGCGAAAGGGCATTCGCTATGACATTTGCAATCCACGGCCTGGCCGTATCCCGGGGAATTGCGATTGGACGCGCGGTGGTCGTGGCCTCCAGCCGCATGGAGGTGGTGCACTACTTCATACGTCCCGACCAGGTGGAGGCCGAGATCGCGCGCGCACGCAATGCGCGCAATGCGGTGATCGACGAGCTGCGGCGCCTGCAGGAGGAAATGCCCAAGGACGCGCCCGGCGAGCTGGATGCGCTGCTGGATGTGCACCTGATGCTGCTGCAGGATCAGGCGCTGGCCGAGGCCATACGCAACTGGATCTCCGAGCGCCTGTACAACGCCGAATGGGCGCTGACCACGCAGCTGGAGATCATCTCGCGCCAGTTCGACGAGATGGACGACGAGTATCTGCGCGAGCGCAAGGCCGACCTCGAGCAGGTGGTGGAGCGCATTCTGCGCCACATGAAGGGCGCGGCCAGCCCCATCTCGCCGCCCATGGCTCCGGCCGAGGGCGGGCCGCAGCTGGCGCTGGAGGGCGCGAGCGAAACTCCGCTGGTGCTGGTGGCCCAGGATCTGTCGCCGGCCGACATGCTGCAGTTCAAGAGCAAGGTGTTTGCGGGCTTCATCACCGCCGTGGGCGGCAAGACCAGCCACACGGCCATCGTGGCGCGCAGCATGGACATCCCGGCCGTGGTGGGCGCGCGCGCCGCCAGCCAGCTGATACGCCAGGACGACTGGCTCATCATCGACGGCAACGAAGGCGTGGTCATCGTCGATCCCACGCCCATGATCCTGGCCGAATACGGCTTCAGGCAGCGCCAGAACGAGCTCGAGCGCGAGCGCCTGGCGCGCCTGCGCTTCACGCCCTCGCTGACCATGGACGGGCAGAAGGTGGAGCTGTTGGCGAATATCGAGCAGCCCAGCGACGGCGCCGCGGCCGTGCGTGCGGGCGCCGTGGGTGTGGGTCTGTTCCGCTCCGAATTCCTCTTCATGGGCCGCAGCGGCAATCTGCCCGGGGAGGAGGAGCAGTACCGCGCCTACCGCGAGGCGCTCAACGGCATGCAGGGCATGCCGGTCACCATACGCACGCTGGACGTGGGCGCCGACAAGCCGCTGGACAAGGCCCAGCCCAAGGACTATTACCTCAATCCCGCGCTGGGCCTGCGCGCCATCCGCTGGAGCCTGGCCGACACCGCCATGTTCCGCACCCAGCTGCGCGCCATCCTGCGTGCCGCGGCCCATGGCCAGGTCAAGCTGCTGTTCCCCATGCTGGCCCACCGCAGCGAGATCGAGCAGACCCTGGCCCAGCTGCGCCAGGCGCAGAGCGAGCTGGACGTCCGCGGCGTGGCCTACGGCCAGGTCAAGCTCGGCGCCATGATAGAGATACCGGCGGCGGCGCTCATGGTGCGCACCTTCCTCAGGTATTTCGACTTCCTGTCCATAGGTACCAACGACCTGATCCAGTACACGCTGGCCATAGATCGCGCCGACGAGAGCGTGGCCCATCTCTATGACCCCATGCATCCGGCCGTGCTGCGGCTGGTGGCCGAGGTGATCGCCGCCGCCAACGAGGCGGGCAAGGAAATCAGCGTCTGCGGTGAGATGGCCGGCGATGTGAGCATGACCCGGCTGCTGCTGGGTCTGGGGCTGCGCAGTTTCTCCATGCATCCGGCCCAGATTCTGGCGGTCAAGCAGGAGATACTGCGTGCCGATGCCAGCAAGCTCGAACCCTGGGCCCAGGATGTCGTCAACAGCGACAGCCCTGCGGAGCTGCTGGCGCACTGACAAGCTCCAACCCATGGACTATGCAGATCCGCAGCAGATCGCCCAGGCTTTGAGTCCGGTGCTGGAGGACGAGGGCCTGGCCCGGCGCCTGGCCGAGCAGGCCAGACCTGCGGTCTGGTTGAAGACCTCTTGCGTTGCGGATGAGGCCGACATCGCGCCCGGCCGCACCAAGCTCGGCGGCCGTCCCGACCTGCCCGCTGGCACGCTTTGGCCCGAGCGCGGACCCTATCCCGATCACCTCCGGCGCGTGCAGTCGCATCGCGCGGACAGCGTGGCGCCCGATCGCCGCTGGAGCTGGGCCACGCCGCAGCAGGCGCAGCAATTCCGCGAAGAGGCCTTGCAGCACATTGCAAGACTGGAAAAGCCTTTTCCCCTGAATTTTCTGGCCCAGATCAACTTTGCCGAGCTCCGGGCGGCAGCTCCGGTGGACGAGGATTTTCCCCGGGCCGGTGTGCTTTCCGTCTTCTACGATCTGGTGGAGCAGCCCTGGGGTTATGACCCGGCCGATGCCTGCGCCTTGAAGCTGATCTTTTCCGAGCACGCCACCATGCTGGAGCGGCGGCAACCGCCGCAGTCTCTGCGGGACTTGCCGGAGCACTGGCAGCTTGCGCCCATGGCCTGCGAGCTGCATGCCTGCTGCACGCCTTTGCCGATGGAGACTGCACAGTGGGCGGCGCTGGGCCTGGAGCTCTCCGATGAGCAGGGTGAACGCTTTGCCGAGTGGTGGCATGACGAAGCGCAAAACGGTGCGGGCAGCGATGGGGAAGACAGCTGCTGCCACCGCATAGGCGGCTGGCCAACGCCCGTGCAAAGCGATATGCAGACCGAGTGCGCGCTGGTGGCTGCGGGCCATTACTGCGGCAACGGTGAGGCCTATGCGGATGCCGCCCTGCAGGCCGTGCGCGACACCGCAACGCAATGGCTTTTGCTGCTGCAGATAGGCAGCGATGAAAAAGGCGGCATGGGCTGGGGCGATAGTGGCCAGCTCTATCTGTGGATCCGCCGCGATGACCTGCGTGCGCGGCGTTTCGACCAGGCCCGTCTGGTCTTGCAATGCCATTGAGGCCGACCACGGCTTGCAGGAGCTAAGCGTCAACGGTTGCGAAGTGACTGCAAAACAGCCGCCTGCAGAGTCTTTTGCATCGGCAATGAAAATTAATTGAGATTGATTCTCATTTGATGTTAAGATGCGTTCCAGCTTGCAGCGCGACAACTCTGGTGGGGTTCAGGCGCTGCAGAGCTCGGTTTCATCGTGGGGCGACTCGTCGGGCCTGTTCAGCCTGCAGTCGTTTTTGCCAGCCAGCGGTTTGCCGGTTAGCCAGGCGTTTTTTGCGATGAGATCGGCGCTGCATGCCTTGTTTTGCATAGCAGCTGGCGCTGGATCGACGAGGTATTCAGTGAGATGGTCAACTCAAATGACGGCAGGGCCTGCGCAAGCAGCTCTGCTTTTTTATTGCC
>JAFAIY010000412.1 GCA_019236485.1 Comamonas sp.
CGGGCCCGAGTTGCCGTTGGGCCGCAGGGCCAGGTCCACGCGGAAGGCCAGGCCATGCTCGGTGGTGTCGCCGACTAGGCCGAAGATGCCTTTGACGGCGCGGCCGAAGTACTCGTGGTTGGAGATCACGCCGCGGCCGTCGGCCTGGCCGGCGGTTTCGCCGTCGTGCTCATAGACGTAGATCAGGTCGATGTCGCTGGAGACATTGAGCTCGCGCGCACCCAGCTTGCCCATGCCTATGATCCACAGCTGCACCTCCTGGCCCGCAGGACCCCGGGGCGCGCCATGGCGGGCGTCGAGTTCGGTGCGCACCTGCTGGCAGGCGCGGTCCAGGGCCAGCTCGGCGAGCTCCGTGACCGCCTTGGTGACCACGGAAAGAGGCGCAGCCTGCTCGCAGTCCAGGACGATGAGGCGTTCCATCACCAGCTGGCGCAGCACGCGCAGGGAGGCGGAAAGATCGAGCTCGCGCGCCTGCAGCGTGGCCAGGGCTCGCTCCATCAGGGCCCGGTCCGGAGGGCCGGGAGGCAATACATCGAACCAGTCTTCGTAACGGCGGTGCAGGCGCTGGACAAAGCGCGAGTACTGGGCCGGGGAAGAAGCATTCAGGGTGTTTTCTGCCATTGCTTGCTCTGGGGACTGCATACGGACCGTTAAAAATGGTGCCGAACGGGCAGGTAACCGACACGGCAACGTATGGTTACCGAAACGCGCACAGGGGTGCCGGTCATAATTCCTGCCATTGCTAGGCCACCGATGATCGAACCGAAACCACTCCCAACTCGCCAAATCCATAGGCTGGCCAGCTTGGCTCGGTGGTCACTGGGACTGGTCCTGGGCCTGTGGCTGCTGCTGGCTTCCGTGTGGGGGGTGCTCCATTTCCTGATTGTGCCGCGAATCAGCGAGTGGCGCCCCGAGCTGGAAACCCTGGCCTCACGCACCCTGGGTATACCGGTTTCCATAGGTTCGCTGGCCGCGCGCCGCGAGGGCTTGGTGCCCACCTTCGAGCTCGGCGATGTGGTGCTGCACGACCCTGTTGGCGGTAGTGAGGCCTTGCGCCTGCATCGGGTCGTGATCGCGGTTTCCGCCCATTCGCTGATGACCCTGGGCGTGGAGCAGATTTATGTGGAGGCGCCGGATCTGACCGTGCGGCGCGCCGCGGACGGCCAGGTTTTTGTCGCGGGCATGGCCGTCCCGGCCAGCTCGGGACGCAGCTCCGGTGCCGACTGGATTTTTTCCCAGCCCGAGATCGCCATACGCCACGGCAAGCTGCAGTGGGTCGATGAGATGCGCGAGGCGCCGCCCCTGCAGCTGAATGAGGTGGACCTGGTGCTGCGCAACAAGGGCTGGGGCCATGCGCTGCGGCTGGACGCGACGCCGCCCGAGGCCTGGGGCCAGCGCTTCACGGTCATGGGCAACTTCCGCGAGCCGCTGCTTTCCGTGCACGAGGGGCGTCTCGAGCGCTGGAGCGGCCAGGCCTATCTGGACTTCGCGCATATCGATCTGTCGCAGCTGGGCCGGTATCTGGGGCCGCAGCAGTGGCAGCTGCAGCAGGGCAATGGTGCCGTGCGCGCCTGGCTGGAGATAGGGCGCGGCCAGCCCGTGGGCGTGGTGGCCGATGTCTCGGTCCAGGCGCTGCAGCTGCAGTGGCAGGACCAGCCCAGGCCGCTGGAGCTGCAGGCCCTGCATGGCCGGCTCAGCGCCAGAAGCCAGAACGGCTACCATTTTGCGGTTCAGGGCCTGAGCTTCACGGCCAGCGACGGCCTGCGCTGGCCGCAAGGGGATTTCAGCCTCAACTATGTGCCGACCGGAGCCCCGGGCCAGGGCAGCCAGGGCGAGCATGGGGAGCTGCAGGCCGACGGCATTGACCTGGCCATAGCCGCCCAGCTGCTGCAGCGGCTGCCGGTGCCGGAGGCTGTGCAGAACCGGTTGCAGGCCCTGCATCCCGGCGGCCTGCTGCGCCAGCTCAAGCTGTCTTGGCGCGGCCCGGCGCAGCAGCCCGCGCAGTTCAAGGCCTCGGGCATGCTGGAGCAGCTGAGCCTGCGCTCCCAGCCCTCTGCGGAAGGGCCGCACAGCATAGGCATGCCGGGCGTTCGCGGCCTGAGTGGCAGCTTCACGCTGGACCAGGACAGCGGCGAGGCCACTCTGACCAAGGCGCCGGGCGTGGCCAGCGCGGTGTTGAGCTTTCCCGGTGTGTTCGAAGACCCGGATATCGGGCTGGACCAGCTGGAAGCCAGTTTGCGCTGGCAGCTGCAGGGCCAGAACATCAAGGTACAGCTGCCCAAGCTGCGCTTTGCCAATGAGGACACGGCCGGCCAGGCCCAGGCCACATGGCAGACCGGCGTCGGCAGCGAGGCCCAGCCGCGCTTTCCCGGCATTCTTGACCTGCAGGGCCAGCTCAGCCGCGCCAACGGCGCCCGCATTTACCGCTATCTGCCCCAGGACCTGGGCAGCGACGCGCTGCGCTATGTGCGCGAGGCCATCACCTCGGGCCAGGCCAGCGCGGTGAACTTTCGCGTCAAGGGCGAGCTGGACCATGTGCCGTT
>JAFAIY010000605.1 GCA_019236485.1 Comamonas sp.
CGCAGCAGCGGCATGGCGGCCACGGCAATGCCGCCGGCCTTGATGACGCCGAACCAGCAGGCCACCATCATGGGATTGTTGGGTGCGCACAGCAGCACGCGATTGCCCGCCACCAGGCCCAGTTGCCGGGTCAGCACATTCGCGATGCGGTTGGCCTTGTCCTGCAGCTCGGCATAGGTCCAGCGCAGGCCCTCGGCCTGTATGCACAGGCGCTCGCCGCGCCCCTCTTTCACATGGCGATCCAGCAGCTCGGCCGCGCAGTTCAGGCGCTCGGGAAACTGCAGCTCGGGCAGCTCGAAAACAAACTCGGGCTGCAGCTCCACGGGAGGCAGATTGTCGGCAGCAAAGGTGTCAATATGCGCGGTGTACGACATGACTCCAGACCTTTCGCAAAAACGATCAGGACTTACGCAAACAAGGATGCACAACGGACATTTCTATCAACGAAACGCCATGCCTGATCCGAATTTGCGCAAGTCGTAACGATGTGGGGGCTATATGCGGCTGCGCCGTCAGCTATAGCTTTTGAGCAGATCGCGGCCGATGATCAGCTGCTGCACCTCGGTCGCGCCCTCATAGATGCGCAGCGCGCGGATCTCGCGGTACAGGCGCTCCACGGGCTGCTCGCTGACCACGCCCAGCCCGCCCCAGATCTGCACGGCCGCGTCTATGACCTGCTGGGCGTTCTCGGTGGCCGTCATCTTGGCCATGGCGGCTTCGCGCGTCACGTTCTCGCCCTGGTCACGCTGCCAGGCCGCGCGATAGGTGAGCAGGGCCGCGCTGTCGATCTGCGTGGCCATCTGCGCGAGCTTGACCTGGGTGAGCTGGAAGTCCGCCAGCACCCCCTGGAACATCTTGCGCGTGGTGGCGCGCTTGAGCGCTTCATGAAGCGCACGGCGCGCAAAGCCCAAGGCCGCTGCGGCCACCGAGGTGCGGAACACGTCCAGCGTGCGCATGGCCACCTTGAAGCCCTCGCCGGCCGCGCCCACGCGCTGGGTCACGGGCACGCGGCAGTTGGTGAACTTGAGCCGTGCCAGTGGGTGCGGCGCGATCACATTGATGCGCTCGGCGATTTCGAAGCCCGGCGTGCCGGCCTCGACGATCAGGGCCGAGATGCCGCGCGAGCCCGGCGCCTCGCCGGTGCGCACAAAGACCACGTAGATGTCGGCGATGCCTCCGTTGGAGATCCAGGTCTTCTCGCCGTTGATTACATAGTGGTCGCCCCCACCATCACGTTCTAGCCTGGCCTCGCAGGCCATGGCCGCCACGTCTGAGCCCGCATCGGGCTCGGACAGCGCAAAGGCCGAGATCGCCTCGCCTGCCGCCACCTTGCCGAGGTAACGCTGCTTCTGCTCCGGCGTGCCGGCCAGGCTGATGGCGCCCGAGCCCAGGCCCTGCATGGCAAAGGCGAAATCGGCCAGGCCACTGTGGCGCGCCAGGGTTTCGCGGATCAGGCAGATGGAGCGCGTGTCGATCTGCTCGCCAACACCTCCAGGTTCATCGCCGAACTCGGCACCGGCCACCGCATGGCGCAGCCAGCCGGCCGCACCCAGGGCCTTGACCAGCTGCCGGCATTCGGCATCCACATCGGGGCCGTGATCGTGGGCAATATGCTGCGCGGCCCAGGCGTCGAGATCCTGCGCCAGCTGCGCATGGCGGGCCTCGAAGAACGGCCATTTCAGATAATTTTCATCTGCCATTTCAAGTCTCCGTAATACCAAGCATCACTCAATGATTCGCCAAACCGGCACGGCCCAAGCCTGGGACGCCAAGCAAGGGCCTAAGCCGGCCGCGCCACCCCGCGGCGAGGGCGTCGTCCCCCTCCCGCGAAGCGAGAGAGGGGGAAGCCGTGCAGCGGCTCAGGGGGAGCTTCATTTCAGTTCCCCTTGAACACTGGTTTTTGCTTGGCGACGAACGCGTGATAGGCGCGCCCGTAGTCCTGGGTCAGCATGCAGAGAGCCTGGGCCTGGGCTTCGGCCTCTATGGCCTGCTCCACGGTCATGGCCCATTCCTGGTGCAGCATGGTCTTGGTGATGCCGTTGGCGAAGCTGGGGCCGGCCGCCAGCTCGGCGGCCAGTTGCTGGGCCTGGGCCAGCACGGCCTCGGGCTCGCACAGGCGGTTGAAGAAGCCCCAGCGCTCGCCCTCTTCCCCGCCCAGGCTGCGGCCCGTGTAGAGCAGCTCGCTGGCGCGGCCCTGGCCGATGATGCGCGGCAGGATGGCGCAGGCCCCCATGTCGCAGCCCGCCAGGCCCACGCGGTTGAACAGAAAAGCCGTCTTGCTGCGCACCGTGCCCAGGCGCATGTCCGAGGCCATGGCCATGATGGCGCCGGCCCCCGCGCAGACGCCGTCCACGGCCGCAATGATGGGCTGGGGGCAGGCGCGCATGGTCTTGACCAGCTCGCCCGTCATGCGCGTAAACATCAGCAGTTCGGGGGCCTTGAGCTGCACCAGCGGACCGATGATTTCGTGCACATCGCCGCCCGAGCAGAAGTTGCCGCCCGCGCCCACCAGCACCACGGCCTTCACGTCCTGCGCCCATTTGAGCCTGTGGAACAGGTCGCGC
>JAFAIY010000146.1 GCA_019236485.1 Comamonas sp.
GGCACTCGAGTTCCCGCAGGAGCCCGAAGCTCTGGCGCCGCCGCTTGCCGCGGCCGCCGAAGAGGTGCAGGAGCTGGACTTCGCGGCCTTCGAGGCCGCCATGCGCGACAGCGAGCAGGCGGCACTGGAGGCCGGTACGGAGGCCAGCGCAGTGCCTGCGGTCGATGCCGAGCCGCAGAACGCTGCCGAGTTGGTCGTGCCCGCGGAGGCCGCCCAGATCCCGGCCCAGGCCGAGCCGGGCAGCGACGAGGGCTACAAGCTCATCGACGGCCTGCGCATCAGCGCGCCGTTGTACAACGTCTACCTGAATGAGGCCGACGAATGGTCGGCCAAGCTGGTTGGTGTGCTGCAGCAGTGGCAGCAGGAGCCTGGCGACCCCATCCCCGATGAGGCCATCGCGCTCTCGCACTCGCTGGCCGGCAGCTCGGGCACCGTGGGCTTCAAGGCCCTGTCCGATCTGGCGCGCCTGCTCGAACACGCGCTGCTGCATCTGCAACCCCAGGGCCGGGCCAGCGTGGAGCAGATCCGCCACAGCCTCGAGGCTTCGGACGAGATTCGCCGCCTGCTGCACCAGTTTGCGGCGGGCTTTCTCAAGACGCCGCTGGCCAGCGTGGAAGAGGCGCTGCGCGCCATTCTGGATACGGAAATCGTCGCCGCGGAACAGCCCGAGGCAATGCCGGATGAGGAGCTGCTGGCCCCCGACACCGTCTGGCCGCCCGTGGAGCTGTCCGAGCCGCCCGTAGACCCCAAGGATCTGCCGCTGGACTTCGGCGCCGAGCAGCCCGAGCACCTGCTTGCCGAGGCCGAGCCGCTTGTCGAACCTGCGGTTTCGCCCGAGCCTTCGGCCGACCAGCTGCTTGAGGCCGCCGAGCCCGCGGCACTGCAGGCGCCGTATTCGCTGCTGCCCGCCAGCAACCTGGATCAGGAAGCCGAGCTGCAGCGCCGCATCGACGAAGCGATTGCGCTGGCCGTGCATGCGGAAGGCGACGAGGACGATATCGATGTGCTGGACCAGGTCGATCCCGATCTGTTCCCCATCTTCGAGGAAGAGGCCGTGGAGCTGCTGCCCAAGCTGGGCGCGGCACTGCGCCGCTGGCATGGCCGGCCCGCGCTGGACGAGGCACGCAACGAAGCCCTGCGGGCCTTGCACACGCTCAAGGGCAGTGCACGTCTGGCCGGCGCCATGCGCATGGGAGAAATGGCTCACCGGCTGGAATCGGCCGTGGAGCGCGTGGACCAGGAAAGGCCCACGGCCGAAGGCATAGAGCCGCTGCTGGGCAGTTTTGACGCGCTGCAAGCCAGCTTCGACGTGCTGCGCATGGCCGGCGAGCAGCAGCCCGAGCAGCCGCTGGCGCAGCTCGAAGACGGCCTGGCCCAGGCGCCGCTGCATCTGACGGCCGCCGCGGCCGAGGATTCGGCAGCGGCCGCCAACACCGAGGATGCGGCGATCACGGCACCGGTGCTGGCGCCGGCGCCGGTACAGCCGCGCGCCTCGTCGCAGCAGACGGTGCGCGTGCGCGCCCAGCTGCTGGACCGCCTGATCTCCCAGACCGGCGAGGTGCTGATTTCCCGCTCGCGCGTGGATTCGCGCGTGGCCCAGGCGCGCAGCGCCCTCAACGATCTGACGGGCAATCTCGAACGTCTGCGCGCCCAGCTGCGCGACATCGAGGTGCAGGCCGAAAGCCAGATGCAGTCGCGCCTGGCCCTGTCCAAGGACACGGCCGCAGGCTTCGATCCGCTGGAGTTCGACCGCTTCACGCGGGTGCAGGAGCTCACGCGCATGATGGCCGAGTCGGTCAACGACGTGGCCACGGTGCAGCGCAATCTGCAGCGCGATCTGGCCGCGGCCGAAGACGATCTGGTGGCCCAGGGCCGCCAGGCGCGCGATCTGCAGCGCGACCTGCTGCGCACGCGCATGGTGGAGTTCGACTCCTTTGCCGAGCGTCTCTACGCCGTGGTGCGCCAGACCTCCAAGGAGATGGGCAAGCAGGTGCGCCTGAACATTCTGGGCGGCACCATCGAAATGGACCGCGGCATGCTCGAGCGCATGATGCCGGCCTTCGAACATCTGCTGCGCAACTGCGTGGCCCACGGCATCGAATCGCCCGAGCAGCGCCAGGCGCTGGGCAAGCCCGCGGTCGGCACCATCGAGATCATTCTGAGCCAGGAGCGCAACGACGTGGCGCTGTCGGTGGAGGATGACGGCGCGGGCCTGAACCTGGAGCGCATCCGCGCCAAGGCCGTAGGCCTCAAGCTCTGGCCGCAAGACCAGGCCATGGGCATGGAGGATGCGGGCCGTCTGATCTTCGAGCCGGGCTTCAGCACCGCCACCGAGGTGACGGGCGTGGCCGGGCGCGGCATAGGCATGGACGTGGTGCGCTCCGAAGTGAACGCGCTGGGCGGCCGCATCGAAACCCATTCCGAGGAGGGCCGGGGCAGCGCCTTCCGCCTGGTGCTGCCGCTGACCACGGCCGTGACCCAGGTGGTGATGCTGCGCATGGGCTCCATCTCCATGGGCGTGCCCGCCAATCTGGTGGAAATCGTGCGCCGCGTACCGGTGGAGGCGCTGGAGTCCGCTTACCGCGCGCATGAGTTCCACGACGGCAGCGAAGTCATGCCTTTCTACTGGGCGGGCGCGCTGTGGCAGGCCTCGCTGCGCAGCGACGAAAACCTGGGCCGCACGCGTCCCGTGGTGATAGTTCGCAGTGCCTCGCAGCGCGTGGCTCTGCATGTGGACGAAGTGCTGGGCAACCAGGAAGTGGTGATCAAGAACCTGGGCTCGCAGCTCTCGCGCCTGCCGGGCCTGACCGGCATGTCCGTGCTGCCCTCGGGCGCCGTGGTGCAGATCTACAACCCCGTGGCTCTGGCCAACGTCTATGGCGACAGCGTGCGCGCCATGCTGGCCCAGGCCGAGCAGGCAGCGGCCGAAGGCGTGCAGGCGGCGCAGGCCGCGGGCGGCGGCCTGCTGGGTGCCGACGGCGCGCAGACCACGGTGCCCCTGGTGCTGGTGGTGGACGACTCCATCACCGTGCGCCGCGTCACCCAGCGTCTGCTGCAGCGCGAAGGCTATCGCGTGGCTCTGGCCGCCGACGGGTTGCAGGCCATGGAGCGCCTGCAGGACGAGCGCCCGACCATCGTGCTCTCGGACATCGAAATGCCGCGCATGGACGGCTTTGACCTGTTGCGCAATATCCGCGCCGACCACAGGCTCGCGGGCCTGCCCGTGATCATGATCACCTCGCGCATCGCCCAGAAGCACCGCGAAATGGCCAAGGAGCTGGGCGCCGACCACTATCTGGGCAAGCCTTACTCGGACGAGGAACTGCTGGGCCTGATCCAGCACTATGCGCTGCAGCGCAGCGGCCCCGCGCCCGAGAGCAA
>JAFAIY010000170.1 GCA_019236485.1 Comamonas sp.
TGATGGCTTCCAGCGCTCTATGGCCAAGGGTTTTAACCACAGAAGTCTTGAGATACGAATGAATACAGGCGCTGGCAGCTATCAATCCATGATGTTGCCATTCGCGGCCAAGGCCGACGGCGGCCGGTTGCAGTCCCTGCCATGCCGGCGATGGAGCGGGCCCGCAAGGGGTTGAAAACAGTTTTGCAAGGTGGTCCATGTCTTTGAACGATGATTCCGCGCCCAGGGGCGCCAGCCCCGGCGATCCCCTGGGGCCGGGCGCTGTCGTGCCGGCGCCGGCTTTTGCGCCTGCTGCGCTGGAGAGCGCGCCATCGGGTGCGGCCTTCAGGGAGGCGCGCGAGCGCAGCGGTGTGCAGCTGGAGGCCATGGTTCCGGCTCTGCGTCTGCTGATCGGGCTGATGATTGCCAGCATCGTGATCGCGGCGCTGTACTTCGGGCGCGAGATGCTGATTCCGCTGGCTCTGGCCTCGCTGCTGGGCTTTCTGCTCGATCCGGCCGTATCGCGGCTCAAGCGCTGGGGCCTGCCGCGCATGGCCGCGGCCATCGTGGTGGTGGCGATCGCACTGGGCGCGCTGGGCGGTCTGGCCATGTATCTGGGCAGCCAGGTGCAGCAGCTCAGCGCCGATCTGCCGACCTACCAGTCCACGATCCGCGGCAAGCTGCGCAGCCTGCGCAAGAACGCGAACATGCCCAGCGCCTGGGACGGCGTGCTCAAGACCTATGACACCGTCGAGAAAGAGATGGAGCGCGGCAACCAGTCGCGGGGCAATGTGCAGAAGGTGGAGGTGCAGTCGCCGGCGCCCAGGCCCACCACGCAGATGCTGCAGTGGCTGGGCCGCATTGCCGAGCCCGTGACCACGGCCGGCATCGTGCTGCTGTTCGTGATCCTGATCCTGCTGGACCGCGACGAGCTGCGCGACCGCCTGCTGCGGCTCATGGGCGGCAATCTGTACATGGCCACCGATGCGCTGGACGAGGCCTCGCAGCGCATAGGCAAATACCTGCGCATGCAGTTCATCGTCAATGTCAGCTATGGCGTGCCTCTGGCCGCGGGGCTGTGGTTCATAGGCGTGCCCGGCGCCATGCTGTGGGGGGCGCTGGGCGCCATCATGCGCTTCGTGCCCTATGTGGGGCCGCTGATGTCGGCCCTGTTCCCGCTGACTCTGGCTTTTGCGGTCGACCCGGGCTGGGACATGTTTCTGCTCACGCTGGGGCTGATCCTGCTGCTGGAGCTGATCAGCAACAATGTGCTCGAGCCCTGGCTTTATGGCTCTAGCACCGGCCTGTCGGCGCTGTCCATCATCGTGGCGGCCACCTTCTGGACCGCGCTGTGGGGGCCGCTGGGCCTGATCCTGTCCACGCCGCTCACGGTCTGCCTGCTGGTGCTGGGGCGCAATATTCCGGCGCTCAAGTTCATGGAGGTGCTGCTGGGCAGCGAGCCCGTACTGGGCCCGCAGCAGCGCTTGTACCAGCGCCTGCTGGCCGACGATGTGGACGCGGCCATAGGCCTGGCCGTGGCCGGCGTGCAGGCCAGGCTGTCCTCCAGGCCCGCGCCCCAGGATCGCGCCCAGGCCGTGAGCAGCTTTTACGACGAGGTCGGCATTCCCGCGCTGCGCATCGCCGCCCAGCAGCATCTGGAGTTTGCGACCGCCGAGCACAGGCTGAGGCTGTCCAGCGGCATGGACGCGGTGATCGAGGAGCTGCAGGAGCATTACGCGGCACCTGGCGGTGCTGTCGGCGGCCGCGCGCAGCGCCGCCTGCGTATTCACAGCGCGGGCGTGCGCTGGGAGGTGGATGCGCTGGCGGCGGCCATGGTCGCGCATGCCGAGAGCCTGCACGGCCATGTGGTCAGCAGCTCGGACTGGGCGCTGGCGACGGAGGCCACACTGATGTCACGCAGCGGCAACAGCCTGCCCCCCGATCACGAATGGATGAAAGCCATGCAGCAGGCGGATCTGCTGGTGCTGTCCAGCTTCAACCCCCAGCCACAGGGCATGGCGCGGCGCATCCTGCGCCGCATCCGCCGCCATTGGCCGCGCGTGAACGTGGTGCTGGCGCTGTGGAACGCGCCCGCCGTGGCCGCGGACCCCGAATTTGCGGCCGCCTGCGGAGCCCAGGCCTGCGTGACCAGCCTGCATGAGCTGCAGCTGTGGGTGGATGCGCTGCAGGTCGAGGAACTCAGCGACGGCGTGATCGCGGCCCCCGTGCCCGCCGAGGATGAGCTGCGCGTCGCGGCCCTGCACGCCAGCGGCGCGCTGGATGCGGCGCTGGCGCCGCTGTACCGCGAGACCGCGCAGCAGGCGGTGAATGTCTTCAACACGCGCTGGGCCCAGGTCTCCTGGGTTGATGCGGACCGGGTCTACGCACCGGGCAGCCTGCTGATGCCCCAGGGCCAGGAGAGCGCCAGCCTGGCGCGCGCGCAAAGCATCTGCTCCTATGTGGTTCATGGGCGTGAGGCCATCATGATCCCCGATCTGGCGCGCGACCCGCGCTTTGCGGCCAATCCCGGCCTGCAGGAGCTGCAGCTGCGCTTTTACGCGGCCGCTCCCCTGGTGGACAGAAAAAACCATGTGCTGGGCTGTCTGTCCATCATGGATGACCAGCCGCGCCATATGTCCGCCGACGATATGGCCTTGCTGGCCGCCATGGCCCATCAGCTCATGGACAGCATCCGCGAGGCGCGCAAGCAGGCGGGTATGGGCTGAGAAGGCATGCCCGTGTGTGGGGCATGCAGGCGCTGAACCCTAGCGCATGCGAGATCGTCAACACGTTCTTATAACGAGCTGGCGAGCAGCTGCTCGTAGTCCTGGGCCGAGGCCAGGCGCGGATTGCTCGCATGGCAATGGTCCTTGAGCGCTCCGGCGATCACGTCTGCGAACTGCGCGCGCTCCACGCCCATGGCCGCCAGACCCGAGGGCAGGCCCAG
>JAFAIY010000267.1 GCA_019236485.1 Comamonas sp.
CCGGGGCGCTTCTCGTTCAACGTGGCCGGCGGCCGCTGCGAGGCCTGCCAGGGCGACGGCGTGGTCAAGGTCGAGATGCACTTCCTGCCCGACGTCTACGTGCCCTGCGACATCTGCCACGGCCAGCGCTACAACCGCGAGACGCTGGAGGTGCTGTGGAAGGGCCGCAATATCTCGCAGATCCTGGAGATGACGGTGGAGGACGCCCACGCCTTCTTCAAGGACGTGCCCAGCATTGCGCGCAAGCTGCAGACCCTGCTGGACGTGGGCCTGAGCTATATCCGCCTGGGCCAGAGCGCGACCACGCTCTCAGGCGGCGAGGCCCAGCGCGTCAAGCTTGCGCAGGAGCTGTCCAAGCGCGACACGGGCCGCACGCTCTACATCCTCGACGAACCCACCACCGGCCTGCACTTTGCCGACATCGCCCTGCTGCTGAAGGTGCTGCATCAGCTGCGCGACGCAGGCAATACCATCGTCGTGATCGAGCACAATCTGGATGTGATCAAGACCGCCGACTGGCTGATCGACATGGGCCCAGAAGGGGGTTCGGGCGGCGGCCAGGTGGTGGCCACGGGCACGCCCGAGCAGGTGGCGGCCAACCCCGACAGCGTGACCGGGCGCTATCTCAAGCCCTATCTGGAGAAAGCCGGCCGGGTCGCGCCCAAGCGCAAGAGCAAAGCGGCCGTGAATTCAGATTAATTGCGCGCAATCAGCTATATAAACCATAGCTTACTCGACGTTAATGGAGAGATGGATATGGAAAAAGATGTCTGGGATTTCGTCATCGTGGGGGCAGGCATGGCCGGTACCTCGGTGGCATGGCAACTGGTCCAGTCGGGTGGCGACCAACCTCCTTCGGTGCTGGTGCTGGAGCGTGAATCCCAGCCCGGCTATCACACCACGGGCCGTTCGGCCGCGCTGTTCGAGGAGCACTACGGGCCGGCCCAGGTCCAGGCGCTGACCCGCGCCAGCCGCGCCTTCTACGAGGCGCCGCCCGCGGGCTTTGTCCAGGCTCCGATACTCACGCCGCGCGGCGTGCTCTATGTGGGCACGGCCGAGCAGCAAGCGCTGCTCGACGCCGCCTATGCCGAAGCCCTGGTCCACTCGCCCCAGGCCCAGCGCCTGAGCGGCGAACAGCTCAAGGCCATCGTGCCCTGCCTGAACACCGAGGTGCTGGTGGATGGCTTTCTGGATCAGGGCGCGCGCGATATCGACGTCAATGGCCTGCACCAGGGCTTTATCCACGGCCTGCGCCGGCGTGGCGGCGATCTGTGGTGCAACGCCGGGGTCGAGGGCCTGAGCCGCGTCAACGAGCTCTGGCATATCGCCCTGCCCCAAGGCCGCAGCATCCGCGCCAAGGTCATCATCAACGCCGCCGGCGCCTGGGCCGATGTGCTGGCTGCCATGGCCGGCGCGGCCCCCATAGGCCTCACGCCCAAGCGCCGCAGCGCCTTCACCTTTGCGGCTCCCACAGGCATGGACACCGCGCACTGGCCGGCCGTCATCAGCGCCGACGAAGGCTGGTACATCAAGCCCGACGCGGGCCTGCTGCTGGGCTCGCCCGCCAACGCCGACCCCGTGGCGCCGCACGATGTGGTGGCCGAGGAGCTGGACATCGCCACCGGCATCTACCGCATCGAGGAATGCACCACGCTCACGATCCGCCGCCCCGCGCACACCTGGGCCGGCCTGCGCTCCTTCGTGGCCGATGGCGAGCTGGTGATAGGCTGGGATGCCTCGCCCACGCCACTGGCCGGCTTCTTCTGGGTCGCGGCCCAGGGCGGCTACGGCATCCAGAGCGCTTTCGGCTACAGCCTGCTGGCACGCAATCTGCTGCTGGGAGAGCCGCTGGATGCGGCCCTGGCGCAGCAGAAGTTGAATGTGGGGGAGCTGACGCCCGCGCGCTGCCAGCGCGGCTGATGGGCTTGTAGCCGGGCTCCGGCAATCAGGTTGACCTGGCCTCATCGAATCCAGCCCAAACCCAGGCGCAGCAAGCGCTGGCAGCTATCAAAAAAAAAAAAAAACGGCTTGCGCCCTGGGGCGCAAGCCGTTCGAGTTTTCACGGCGGCCTAGTGCCGCCGCAGGCCTATCAGTTCTCGATCTTGGCGAACTGCACGATCTTGCTGTACTTGGCGATCTCGTTATTGATGTACTTGCCTGCATCCACCTTGGGATTGGCCACCACATTGCCGGTCTCTTCCATCTTCTTGCGGAACTCGGGCGAAGCCATGGTCTCTTCCAGAGCCTTCTTCAGCTTGGCGGCGATGGGCGCGGGCAGGCCCTTGGGCGCCATCAGCGCGAACCAGCTGTTGATGTCCACGTTCTTGAACTGGGGCAGCTCGGACAGGGCCGGAATATCGGGCGTGATGGCCGAGCGCTTGGCTTCGGTCGTGCCCAGGGCCACCACCTTGCCGGCCTTGATCTGGGGCAGGCCCGAGGACAGCACGAACATGCCGAACTCGATGTTGTTGCCCACCAGATCGGTGGTCAGCGGCGCCACGCCCTTGTAGGGGATGTGGGTCATGTGCAGCTTGCCCTGCTCCTTGACCAGCTCGCCCGCCAGGTGCAGCGCCGTGCCCACGCCGGAGCTGCCGTAGCTGAACTTGTCGGGGTTCTTGCCCACCAGGCTCACGAACTCGGCAGCGTTCTTCACGCCGGCCTTGTGCGAGGCCACCAGCACCATGGGCTGCGAGCCCACGAGGCCGATGGGGGTGAAGTCGTCGATGCTGTACTTCACGGCCTTGTTGATGAGCTTGGCGATGGCCAGCTCGTTGTTGGCGCCCACCATGATGGTGTAGCCGTCGGCCGCGGACTTGGCGACCTTCTGCGCACCGATGGCGCCACCGGCGCCGCCGACGTTCTCCACCACCACGGGCTGGCCCAGGCGCGAGGCCAGGCCGTCGGCCACCAGGCGGCCCACGAGGTCGGTGCTGCCGCCCGCGGGATAGCCGACCACCATGGTGATGGCGCGGCTGGGGTAGGTCTCGGCAGCGAACACGGGAGCGGCCGCAGAGGCAGCCAGCAGCAGGCCGGCAGCGATCGCGGTACGGCGGAGCATGTTTTTGTTTTGCATGGAACTATTCCGAATCTGTATAAGCTCGATTGTGCGAACACCAGGAAAGACATTTGGTGCCGATACGGCACCATTGCGTGCTGATTGAGCACATGACGAGCGCTTTCGAGAGGCCCCCGATTCAGGACTGGGTGATGTCGCTCCAGAACTGCTCGGCCACGGCCCCCAGGCGGCGCTTGGGGCGGTACAGGCGCACATCGAAATGCACGTCCAGGCTGCTGTCGCCGGCCATGGCCAGCCGGCCGGCCTGGCAGTCGCGCCGCACCATGGACCAGGGCATCCAGGCCACGCCCAGGCCCTTGAGCACATACTCGTAATTGGCGTCGGCCGAGTCGCAGTCTATGCAGCGGCGCAGGCGCGGCGTGAGCGGATTGTTGGCCAGGTGATCCTCGACCAGCCGCCCCAGCGCCATGCTGTGGGAGAACGCCAGATAGGGCACGGGGCTGGCGCCCGGCTGCACGGCCTGGGCCAGATCGAACACGGCCTTGCCGTCGGCGTCGGCGCGCGCCACGGGCACCAGCTTGTCGTGCGTCACGGTCAGGTGGTTGAACTGCCGGCCGTCGAGCCGCACGGCGATCGCCGCATGGTGGTAGAGCAGCGCAAAACTCACCTCGCCGCGCTGCAGCATGGCCACGGTTTCATCGAGGGTGCGGGTGATGACGCGCAGCTCCGCGGTCTGCAGCACGCTGACATGGCGGGCCAGCCAGTCGGCCACGATGGTGCGCGCCAGCGTGCGGCCCGTGGCCAGCGTGATCACATGGGCCTGGCGCCCGGCCACGGCCTGCAGCTCGTCGTGGGACTGGGCCAGGGTGCGCACCAGCTGCTCGGCCGTGTCGCGGAAAGCCTCGCCCGCGGGCGTGAGCCGCACCGGGCCGCTGCCGGACTCGATCAAGGCCGTGCCGGCCCAGGCCTCGAGGGCGCGGATGCGGCGGCCGAAGGCCGGGTGGGTCACATGGCGCAGCTCCGCCGCACGCGTGAAGCTGCGCTCCTGGGCCAGGAGCAGAAAGTCTTCCAGCCATTTGCTTTGCATGGCCAGAGTCCCCGGCCTCAGCAGTTGGCTGCTGCCTGCAGCGTGGCGCGCGTGGCCATGGCGACGGCGCGCGCGGCCTGGGCAAAGTCCTCGCCCTGGCTCGCATAGAGAATGGCGCGCGAGGAATTGATGATGATGGGCCCGCCGCCTATGCGCGCGGCCTTCACCGTGGCCACGGCATCGCCGCCCTGGGCGCCCACGCCGGGAATCAGCAGGGGCAGCGTGGGAGCCACGGCGCGCACGCGTTCGATCTCGTGCGGGCGCGTCGCACCCACCACCAGTCCCAGCTGGCCGTTGGTGTTCCACGGGCCCTGGGCCAGCTTGGCCACATGCTCGAACATCTGCGGATTGCCGGGCACATCGGCCAGGGTCTGGGCCTGCAGATCGTCACCGCCGGGGTTGGAGGTGCGGCACAGCAGGAAAGCGCCCTTGCCTTCGTACTTGAGGTAGGGCGTGATGGAGTCGAAGCCCATGAA
>JAFAIY010000274.1 GCA_019236485.1 Comamonas sp.
ACAAGCGCCGGCCGGCGCCGGCGGCAGCGGCGAAAGCCCCGCATCGGCCCTGACTTTGGCATTGGACTTCTGGGTTCGCTGCTGGCGCCAAACCTACAATATCGCCCCGTGACTTCTTCTATTCCAACCCCCTCCTCCGATATGGCAGCTACCGCGCCAGCCCCAGACACCTCCGCCGCCGGCCAGGCGCCCGAGGGCGTGGCCTATCCCAAGACCATCAAGAGCTATGTGCGCCGTGCGGGCCGCACCACCACGGGCCAGGCCAAGGCTTTCGAAGAGCTGGGCCCGCGCTTTCTGCTGCAGTACCAGAAGGCCGGACTGGACGCCGCCGCGGCCTTCGGCCGCACCGCACCGCTGATCCTGGAGATCGGCTTCGGCATGGGCGAAGCCACGGCCCATATCGCGCGCGTGCGCCCCGACGACAACTTCCTGTGCTGCGAAGTCCACGAACCCGGCGTGGGCGCGCTGCTCAAGCGCATCGGCGAGCAGGAAATTGAGAACATCCGCATCCTGCAGCACGATGCCGTGGAAGTCATTGACAATATGCTGCCCGAGGCTTCGCTAGACGGCGTGCACATCTTCTTCCCCGACCCCTGGCACAAGAAGAAGCACAACAAGCGCCGCCTGATCCAGCCACCGCTGATCGCCAAGCTGGCGGCCCGCATCAAGCCCGGCGGCTATATCCACTGCGCCACCGACTGGGAACCCTATGCCCAGCAGATGCTGGAGGTGCTGAGCGCCGAGCCGCAGCTGCACAACAGCGCCGACGGCTATGCGGCCAAGCCCGACTACCGCCCGCTGACCAAGTTCGAGAACCGCGGCCTGCGCCTGGGCCATGGCGTGTGGGATCTGGTGTTCCGCCGCAACAGCTAAGACGGGCTTTCTTGGCTGCCCAGCGCCGACGGCCGGTCCATGGCCGCGGCGCTTTTTTTATGTCCGCGCGCATGGAGTTCCGAGACGCGCACGCAGTCCCGGCCCGCGGCCTTGGCCTCGTACAGCGCCGCGTCCGCCCGCTCGAGCATGGACTCCATGCTCTCCTCGCCCTGCAGCTGAGCCACGCCAAAGCTGGCCGTCACCGTCAGATGCAGCCCGTCCACATCGATGGGCCGGCCGCGAATCACGCGCCCCAGCCGAGAAGCCAGCTGACTGGCCTCGGCCGCCTGGGACTCGGGCAGCACGGCCAGGAACTCCTCGCCGCCGTAGCGTGCCAGCCAGTCCACCTGGGTGCGCAGCTCGCGCTGGCAGCGCAAGGCCACCTCACGCAGCACCACATCGCCGGTCGCATGGCCGTGCTCGTCATTCACGCGCTTGAAATGGTCTAGGTCCATGAACAACACGCTGAGCGGGCGGCCATAGCGCCGGCAGCGCTCCACCTCGGACTGCAGCCGCTCGTCGAGCGCGCGCCGGTTGTAGCAGTTGGTCAGGGCATCGGTCATGGACAGGCGCTTGACCTCGTCGACCATCTGCTCCAGCTGCGCGGTCCGCTCGGCCACCAGCTGGTCCAGATCGGCAATATGGCTTTGCAGATTGTTCTGCAGCTGCACAAAGCCTCTGGCCACCAGATCGATCTCGTCGATATAGGCGCGCCGCGGCCGCCCGAGCACCAGGGCCTGGGGCTGGCCGCCGGGCTTGAGCCCGCGCGCGAAATGCGCAATATCGCGCAAGGGGTCGCGCAGCTGCCGGCGCATGACCACCGCCACCACCATGCAGACCAGGGTGGTGAACAGCACATAGCCCAGCACCACGCCCAGAATCGAATTGCGCATCAGCTCCAGGTAATAGCTGCGACTCTCCCAGATTTCCAGCGTGCCCAGGGGAATCTCTCCGGCCGTCTGTATCTGGCGCGGCGCCGGGATATTGATCGCGATGGCCGGCGGACGCGGCAGGGCCAGCTGCCCACCCTCGAAAAGCTCACCCGTGGTCGTGGCGCGCACACGCACAAAACCCACCTGGGGCAGTTTCGCCAGCCAGTTCACCTGGTTGCGCACCATGGCCGGGTCTATATCCCACATGGCGCTGGACAGCAGCAGCAGACTCGCATCCGCATGCTGCTGCATATCGCGCCTGAAGTTCTGCTGGCCCGCCCGATACTCCCACCATGCCAGAGCACTCACGAACACGCACATGCTCAGCAGCGCCAGCAGCACGATGCGGGCGATCAGTTGCGTGGCTATGGAGCGAAAGCGTGAGCTCGGGGGTAATAGTTGAAGCATGGCATCCTATCAACGCAAAAGCCTGTCGGTCTCAAAGCCGTAGACCTTGAGCCTGGGGTTCAATACCTTGCTGTATTTGCGAAAGTCCAGCAGCTTGTGCGGCGCGCTGATGCGTGGCTCGAGCTTGTCGACCAGGAGTGGATCGACCAGCACGAACATCGGCCTTTGCAACTCCAGCCCCTCTGAGCTGAAATCGCGCCCATGCGCATAGTCGAACAGCATGACCATGGCCCAGGCCCCTGCCAGATAATGCCCGCCGGCCAGGGCCGCCAGCTCGCCCGAGCGGATCGCCGCCAATGCCGCGGCCGAGGTGTTGATGGCGCTGAAGAAACCGTCGCGCCCCGGCGATCCGCCACGCGCGCGCCAGGCATCCATGGCGCCAAAAGCCATGTCGTCATTGCCCGACCAGACCAGCCTCGCCTCGGGGTAGCGCAGCATCAGCCCCCGCATCTGCTCGGCGGCTCGGTCGCGGCGCCATTCCCCGTAGACCTCCTGCTCGAGCAGCACGTCGCCGGCCTCGGCCACGGCCTTGCGCATGCCCTCGTTGCGCGCCAGCGAGCTGGGAGTGGAGCGGTCCCCGGCGATCGCCAGCATATGCAGCTTGCCATCCCTGGCGCCGGCGATGCGCGACTCGCGCGCGGCCTCGATCAAGGCCTTGGCAGTCATATAGCCGGCCTCCTGCGCCTGCGGCTCCAGGCTGCCCAACCAGTGCCTGAACTTCTCGCGCGGCCGCCCCAGCACGTCACGCTGGCTGTCGGGCACGCCGCTGAAGGCCATCAGGCTGTCGATGCGAGCGACCTCCAGCGAGCGGAGAATCTCCGGCGCCACGCTGTGATCATTGCTGAGTATCACAAAACGGGGCCGAGATCCCGAGGGCCTGGCCGCAATCTCGCGCGCAATCGCTATGGCCTGCAGAGGACTGCGCTCCGCATAGCGCACCTCCAGGGACATATGCAGGCTGCGCGCCGCCGCCTCCATGGCTTCCGAGGCCGTGTGCCAGTACACCTCGCTGCTGCGCCCCGGGTTGATGAAGACCACGCTTTGCGCCGACCCATAGGACGGACCGCCCAGCACAAAAACCAGCAGGCAAAGGCGCCAGCATTTCTGCAGCAGCGAGACATGGAGTACCGGATGCAGCACCATAAAGCAAATCATTGAATTGAAAGTGGTTGCTCCGCCTTAATCTAACTCAATGTCACCATCTGTAAATGTCAGACATCCATAACAAAAAACCCCGAAGACCAGGGTTTTTTGTTAGGAAGGCGCCAGATGGACGCCGAATCTGGCGATTTAGAGGCGCTCGGTCACCCAGGCCTGGACCGAAGCCAGGGCCGCGGGCACGGCGGCCGCGTCGGTGCCGCCGGCCATGGCCATGTCGGGCTT
>JAFAIY010000386.1 GCA_019236485.1 Comamonas sp.
CTTGCGGCCCGCAAACTGCCAGGCCAGCAGCGCGATCAGCAGCACCAGCACGGGCATGGGGATGGTCTGCAGCACATCGGTCATGCCGTTGAGCGTGGCATCGATGGGGGTGCGCACGGCCTGGAAGAAGGGGCGGAAGTGATCGACGACCCAGCTCAGGCCGTGGTTGATGGAGTCCTGCACGGGCAGGCCGTCGGTGCTGATCTGGTGCCAGAGCTGGGCGAGGCCGCCGTCATGGGCGGGCACGTCGCCGGGCGCTGGCGCGTTGAGCCAGTCGCTGCCGCCGCTCATGTCTGCGCCGCTCCAGGAATCGCTGCCCGTCGCATCGGGCTGGGCATAGGAGGCCGCCCAGGGATCGACGTCGGCCGCGCCGTGGCTCAGGTCTGCAGTGCCGGCGGGCTCGGCTGCCGGCGTGGCGGCCGCGGCCCAGGGATCGTTGAGGGCGGTGCCGGCGTTGGTGTTCAGTGCGTTGTCGTTCAAATCTTTCCCTCCTTAATGGGCGGCGCTGCGGGCGCCGGGGACGGTCTGTGGCTGCTGGGCCGGCGGAAAGTTGGGATCCAGCTTGACGGGCGGAATTTCCTTCTGCGGCGGCGGCACGGGTGGGGTGTCGCGGTCCAGGAACTTCAGCATGGTGGTGCGGCTGATCACGCCCAGGTATTTGCCGCTCTCGTCCACCACGGGCAGGGGAAAGGGCGGCACGGCCACGGCGCCGAAGAGCTCGGCCACCGGCGTATGGCTGGCGATGGGCTGGACCTCGGGGATAAAGGCGTGCTGCAAGCCCAGCGGCCCCTGGTGGCCACGCAGCGCATCGCGCAGCGACTGCGACGAGACCACGCCCAGAAAGCGCTTGCGCGCATTGAGCACATAGGCGTGGTCGCGGTCCGAGTCCTCCAGCAGGCGCAGCGCGGCGCGGCAGCCGCGGTCGCTGTGCTCGGAAATCACGGTCAGCGCCTGGCGCGCGATATCGGCGGCCTTGAACACGGCGGCCGCATCCACGCCCTGGATAAAGGTGCGCACATAGGCGTTGGCGGGGGTGCGCAGAATCTCGTCGGGCGTGCCCACCTGCTGCACCACACCGTCCTTCATGATGGCGATGCGGTCGCCGATGCGCATGGCCTCGTCCAGATCGTGGGAAATGAAGACGATGGTGCGGCGCTTGATTTGCTGCAGCCGCAGCAGCTCGGACTGCATCTCGGTGCGGATGATGGGGTCCAGCGCCGAGAAGGCCTCGTCCATCAGCAGGATGGATGGGTCGGAGGCCAGCGCGCGGGCCAGGCCCACGCGCTGCTGCATGCCGCCCGAGAGCTCGTCGGGGTAGCTGGCGCCCCAGCATCCCAGGCCTACCAGCTCCAGCGCCTCCTGGGCCTGCTGCTGGCGCGTGGCGCGGTCCATGCCGGCCAGCTCCAGGCCGAAGGCCGTGTTGTCCAGCACCGTGAGGTGGGGCATGAGGGCGAAGGACTGGAACACCATGGAGATGTCCTTGCGGCGCAGCGCGCGCAGCTCCTTGTCGCTGAGGGCGTTGATGTCCTGGCCGTCGACCAGGATGCGGCCGCTGGTGGGCTCGATCAGGCGGTTGAGCATGCGCACCAGCGTGGACTTGCCCGAACCCGAGAGGCCCATGACGACGAAGATTTCACCGGCTTCGATGGTGAAGTTGGCGTCGAACACGCCTATGGATTGCCCGGTGCGGGCGAGGATCTCCTGCTTGTCCAGGCCCTGCTGTACCAGGCTGAGTGCGGTTTCCGGATCGTTGCCGAAGACCTTGAAGACGTGATCGATAGCGATTTGCTTGGCCACTGTGGCGTTCTCCTTTGGATGAGATGGAACACAGTCCAGTACCCATGACCGGCAATGCCGGCAGGCGCTGGCGCTCAAGCCAAAATGAAAGCCCTGATGCCGCAGCTCAGCCCGGCCTTGGGGACGGGCTGCGCAATGCAGTTGGCGCCGTGACGGCACCTGTGGTTGAGCCCGGATGGCACAGCCAGGTGTGCGCAAGAGCTGCAAAACATGGAGAGGCTTGAAACGGCAGGTTGCCTACAGGCACGCCGCTCTCCGTGGGATGGCTCCCGGCACGATGGGCCGGAGAGAGCCTTTTGCATCAGGGCCGTGTTTCGGCCCGGTTGACGGGGCTGCGTCAGGTCAGCGGCAAACGCTGGAGTCTTGGCGCAACGATCCGCCGGGAAGTGGATCGGCCGCATCGCGAAAATGCGGCGATTACCTGCATTGCAGGTTGTAAATGACTTTTTAATATATCAAATTGAGTTTTATGCGTCAAACAGGCTGTAAGCAAACACCGCTCTCAAGGCCTGAAAGCCGCCGTCCGAGGCACTTGAAAAATCAAAAAAGATAGCTGCCATCGCTTGGCATACAAGCGTCTTGTGCTGATATGGTTCTAATTTTTGGCAGTTGTCAGCTTTTCCTCGTATTTCTGCCGCCTTCGGACATGAAAAAGCCCCGCCATGGCTAACCATGCGGGGCTTTTTCAGTCGCCGGGGCTCAGTGCTGGTGGGCGCTGCTGGTGAGCTTGTCCGTCAAGGCAATGGCCAGAGCGCTGAACAGGAAGACCACGTGGATGATGGTCTGCCACATCAGCACATGGACCTCGTAGCTGCCCGCGTTGATAAAGCTCTTGAGCAAGTGGATGGAGCTGATGCCGATGATGGACAGCGCCAACTTGACCTTGAGCACCGAGGCGTTCACATGGCTGAGCCACTCGGGCTGGTCGGGGTGGGACTCCAGGCCCAGGCGGCTGACGAAGGTTTCGTAGCCGCCCACGATGACCATGATCAGCAGATTGGAGATCATGACCACGTCGATCAGCGCCAGCACCACCAGCATGATCACGGTCTCGTTCAGATGCTGCAGCGGCACATCGCTCTTGTAGCCGATATTCGTGACCAGGGCCTGCAGGGCTTCCTGGTTGCCGAAGACGGCTTCCACGAGATGCCACAGCTCCACCAGAAAGTGCCAGACATAGACGCCCTGGGCGGCGATCAGCCCCAGGTATAGCGGCAGCTGCAGCCAGCGGCTGGCAAAGATGAGCGAGGGCAGGGGGCGCAGGGCCGCCGAGGCCTGATAGCCGGGGTGGCTTGTCTTGCTGGAAGAGGTGCCTGCTTCGTCGGAGTGGATGCGGCTCATGATGTATGTGCTGGGGCCGGCCGCCGCCAGTCGCGCCTGGCTGCGCCGGTCGGTTGAGAGAGGAAAAGAGTGGACAGGCCGGAACGCCGCCACCTGTTATGACTGGTTTTGCTGTGAGCGCGTCCCGGACCGGCTGCGCCGAAGCGGGTCCGCAGCTTTTGCTCCGGGCCCCACAGGCAGCAGGTGCGCGATTCTAAGGGTTTGTTCCAGGGTGTTTTTGCCAAAGTGCAAGGAAATCAACGCTGAACACGCGCGTTGTGCTGCAAAAATGGGAGCTGATTGCCGGCTTGACGGAAGCGGAAAACTGGATGCCAATTTCAGTCAGTGGCGTGTAAGACCGAGCCCCGACAGTACGCCCACAATAATTTCATTGCCAAGCATCAGGAGACAACAAAGATGAACGCAGCGACATCGCCTATCGAATCCGTCCTGGTGGAGAACCGCGTGTTCCCGCCCCCGGCCGAGTTTGCGGCCAAGGCCCGCATCTCGGGCATGGCGCAGTACCAGGCCCTGTGCGACGAGGCCGAGCGTGATTACGAAGGCTACTGGGCCCG
>JAFAIY010000482.1 GCA_019236485.1 Comamonas sp.
GGCTCCCGATCAGCCGCGCGACTATTCGATCGCCTCCGTCACGGCGGAGGGTAGCTTGCAGCTGCTGGTGCGCCAGAGCACGCGCGAGGATGGCTCGCCGGGCCTGGCTTCCGACTGGCTGTGCCGCGGCATGGAGATTGGCGCTGCGCTGCCGTTGACGCTGCGCGCGCACAGCAGTTTCAGGCTGGGCGACAACGCCGAGCGGCCGCTGATGCTGATCGGCAATGGCTCGGGTCTGGCGGGTCTGCTCAGCCATATCAAGGCGCGCGTGCAGCAGGGGCGCGGCGATCAGTGGCTGATCTTTGGCGAGCGCAGCCCGCAGCATGACGCTTTGTGCGCCGAACAGCTGCAGGCCTGGCGGCAGCAGGGGCAGCTGGAGCGGTTGGATCTGGCCTGGTCGCGCCAGGCTCAGGGGCCGCGCTATGTGCAGGACCTGCTGCGCAGCCATGCCGACGAGGTCAAGCGCTGGGTGGAGCGGGGCGCGGCCGTCTATGTCTGCGGCAGCCGCAGCGGCATGGGCCAGGGCGTGCATCTGGCTCTGCAGGCGATTCTGGGCCAGGCCAAGCTGGAGGAGCTGCTGGCCGTGGGCCGCTACAGGCGCGATGTGTATTGATGCAGCGGGGCGCTGAGAGGCGCCGGCACGCAGCCGGAAATGCAAAAAAGCTGGCCTGAGCCAGCTTTTTTTGTCAGCAAGCCTGGGCTTACTTGACGTGCTTGCCGATCAGGCCGGCCATCTCGAACATGGAGACTTGGGGCTTGCCGAAGACTTCCTTGAGCTTGGCATCAGCGTTGATCATGCGCTTGTTGGCAGCGTCTTGCAGCTTGTTGGCCTTGATGTAGACCCACAGCTTGCTGATGATTTCGGTGCGGGGCAGGGGCGCCGAGCCAACCACGGCAGCCAGGGCAGGGCTGGGGGTCAGGGGTTTCATGAAGGCTGCGTTGGGAGTGCGCTTCTTCGCGGGAGCTGCTGCGGGAGCTGCAGCGGTTGCCTTCTTTGCAGTTGCCATATTGCTTATTTCCTAATTGGTAGTGGACTTGTCACCAGCGAAAAACAGCTGAAATCCACTGGCTGTCTGATGCTAATGGGAAAAAAACGCTCTTCCAAGCTAGTGGAGGGTTTTTTTGCCTCGATTTGTTGTGTTGAGGCCAGTTGGCGCGTTTTTTTAGGGTTTTGCTCCAGAGAGTGTTGTGAAAAAGATGCTGTTTACGGCCTGCTGCCTGTGCGTGCCGCCGGCCCTGCAGCGCCCGAGGCAAGATGGCGGGCACATCAATCATCCCTGGAGAGCCCCGTGAATCAGCCGGAAACCGCCATCGCTTTCAGCACCTGTGATCTGTGCGATGCCCATCTCGAGGACGCCAGCGGCGACTTCCGGGTCCTGCCGCCCGTGTTCCACAGCTTCGGCGGCCGCGACCGGTTTGCGGGCCAGGTCTCGACGGTGCAATGCCTGGACGACAACAGTCTGGTGCGCGCGGCGTTGGCGGAGCCGGGCCGAGGGCGGGTGCTGGTCGTCGACGGCGGCGGCTCGCTGCGCCGCGCACTGGTTGGCGGCAATGTGGCCGCGTCCGCGGCCAAGAATGGCTGGGCCGGGGTGCTGGTCTATGGCTGCGTGCGCGATGTGGCGGAACTCGAGGCCGTATCCGCGGGCCTGTATGCGCTGGCGCTGAACCCCATGCCCACGCTGAAGCAGGGTCAGGGCCTGCGGGATGTACCGGTGCAGATCGCCGGCGTGCCGGTGCACGCCGGCGACTGGCTGTATGCCGACGCCGATGGTGTGGTGCTCAGCCGCCGCAATCTGCTGGGTTGAAGGCCCGAATCTATCTGCGCGGGCCCGGCCAGCGCTGGGGCCAGGTGGCGATCAACACGCTGGCCAGGGCGATGCCAAAAGCCAGAAACTGCATGCCGCCTATGCGCTCGCCCAGGGCCAGCATGCCCACCAGTGCCGCGCTGATGGGCAGCAGCACGGTGAAAATGCCGGCTTGCGAGGCCGCTACGACCCGCAGCCCGGTCATCCACAGCCAGACCGTCCACATGCAGGCGGCCAGTGCGTAGAACAGCAGCAGCCCCCAGATCGGCGCAGGGACCTGGGCAAAGTCGAAGCTCCAGGCCAGATACAGGCCCGCGGGCGTGGACAGCGTGAAGCCCCAGAGGTTGATCAGCGCCGTGATGCGCTTGGGGCTGACGCTGGCGGTAAGCCGCTTGCCGATGACGGCATACGAGGCTTCGCACAGCACGGCGGCCAGCAGCAGCAACTGGCCCAGCAGCGAGTGCTGAGCGGCCTCGGACGAGGCCGCCGCGCTTTCGGTGCTGACGGCATTCAGGCTGATGCCGGCGACAGCAAGAGCAATAGCGATCCACGTACGCCTGGCAACGGCTTCGCGCAGAAACAGCCAGCTCAT
>JAFAIY010000076.1 GCA_019236485.1 Comamonas sp.
TTAACGCAGCACCAGCACCGGCAGGTGGGAGTGGGTCAGCACATGCTGGGTTTCGCTGCCCAGCAGCAGGCGCTGCAGACCCTTGCGGCCATGGGATGCCATGACGATCAGATCGCATTCGCGCTTCTTGGCCGTGTCCACGATGGACTCGGCCACCAGATCGGAGTGCACGACCTCGGTGCTGACATTGACCTTGCGCTCATGGCCAAAGGCCTTGATGCCGTTGAGCAGTCCCTCGGCCTGGGCCGTCCACTGTTCCTCGATGCGCTTGGCTTCCTTGAGGTCCAGCAGGTCGCTGCCCTCCAGATAGCTGCGCGGGTAGTGGGACACCACCTTGAGCGCGATCACGCTGGCGCCGCAGAGGGCGGCCAGATCCAGGCCCGCGTGCACGGCTTTGTCCGAGAGTTCCGTACCATCGGTCGCGATCAGGATGCGGTTGTACATAGGGTGCTCCTTTCTGGTCTTGTCCTATGAATTCAAGCATAGAACGTTCCGGCTGTTAACGGTTGATTAATGTCAAGGTCGTTATGATGGCGGCCCGTTACGCTTGAAACATGTCTCAGAACCATCCTGTCCAGCCCGCCCAGGCCGAGCAGGCTGCTGTTGACCCCGGTTTCCCCGTCCAGCCCCAGGCATCGATTCATCTGCTGGACGATCCGCATGAGTGGAGTTCCTTTGGCCGACCCGCGGCCCGGAACTCCCAGGCCCCCGTTCCCGAAGATCCGACCGAAGCTCCGGTGTGGGATTCCTTTGTGGTGCTGGAGGGCATGCACTGTGCTGCGTGCGCGCTGACGATAGAGGAAGCGCTGCGAGCCGTGCCCGGTGTGGAGGGGGCCGAAGTCAGCGCAGCCACGCGCCGTGCCCGTGTCGTGTGGCGCCACGCCCAAGTGCTTCCGTCCCAATGGATGGAGGCCGTGGCGCGCGCCGGCTATCGTGCCCTGCCCGCGCGCGACGCGTTCGCGCGCGAGCTGCGCCAGGCCGAAACGCGGCGCGCGCTGTGGCGCTGGCTGGTCGCGGGTTTCTGCATGATGCAGGTCATGATGTATGCATGGCCGGCCTACACGGCCAAGCCCGGCGATCTGGACCTGGAGTTCGAGACGCTGATGCGCTGGGCCTCCTGGGTGATCTCCCTGCCCGTGGTCCTGTTCTGCTGCGGGCCTTTCTTCAAGAGCGCGCTCAAGGACATAGCCCAGCGCCGCGTGAGCATGGACCTGCCCGTGGCCATAGGCATGCTGATCACCTTCGTCATCAGCACCCTGGGCACTTTCGATCCTGCCGGTCCTTTCGGTCATGAAGTCTTTTTCGACTCCCTGACCATGTTTGTCTTCTTCCTGCTCACCGGCCGCTGGCTGGAGCTGCGCCTGCGCGACCGCACGGCAGGCGCGCTGGAGGCCGTGATGAACCGGCTGCCGGATTCGGTGCTGAGGCTAAAGCCCGGCGGCGACGAGTTCGAGCGCGTGGCCACGCGCCGGCTGCGCACCGGCGATGTGGTGCGCGTGCTCACCGGCGAGGCCTTCCCCGCCGACGGCCGGATCCTGCGCGGCAGCACCCATGCCGACGAGGCCTTGCTGACCGGTGAATCCACGCCTGTGTTGCGCGTGGAGGGCGACAGCGTCACGGCCGGCAGCTACAACCTGGATAGCGTGGTGGAGGTGCGCGTGGACAGCGTGGGCGAGAGCACGCGCTTTGCGCAGATCGTGGGCCTGATGGAAAGCGCCTCGCTGCAGAAGCCCCGCCTGGCCCAGCTGGCCGACAGGGTGGCGCGGCCTTTTCTGGTCGTGGTGTTGCTGGCGGCCTTGGGCGCGGCCATCTGGTGGTGGCCCACGGACCCGGGCCGGGCCCTGATGGTGGCCGTGGCCGTGCTCATAGTCACCTGCCCCTGTGCGCTGTCGCTGGCCACGCCCGTGGCCATGCTCACGGCGGCCGGCACGCTGGCGCGCAGCGGCGTGCTGGTGCGTAATTTGCAGGGGCTGGAGGCGTTGGCCAGCGTGGACACGCTGGTGTTCGACAAGACCGGTACCCTGACCCGCGATGGTCTGGTGTTGAGGGCTCTGACACCTGCAGCAGGCCAGGACACCGATGAGGTGCTGGCGCTGGCGGCCCTGCTGGCGCGCCAGTCTATGCACCCGGCCTCGCGGGCGCTGGCCCGGGCCGCCGAGGTGGCCGAACTTGCGGCCGGTGCCTGGCAGCTGGATTCGGCGCAGGAGCTGGCCGGCAGCGGGCTCGATGTCTGGGTGCAGGGCAGGGCGAATGCCGGCCAACGTCGCCATCTGCGCCTGGGCTCTGCCGCTCACTGCGGCGTGGCGGAGCTGGCGCCCGAGCAAACCGGCCAGAGCGTGATGCTGGCCGAAGAAATTCAGGGCCGCTGGACACCGCTGGTTCAGTTCCACCTGAGCGAAGATGTGCGCCCGGAGGCGGCGCAGGTGATCGCCGACCTCAAGCAGCATGGAGTCGATGTGCAACTGCTGTCCGGCGACCGAGCGGCGGCTGTACGGACTGTTGCTGCCAAGCTTGGCATAGAGCAGGCTCGCGGTGACTGCCGGCCGCAGGACAAGCTGGCAGCAATGCAGGCCGCCCAGGCCGCCGGCCATCGCGTGGCCATGGTGGGCGACGGTCTCAATGACGGTCCAGTTTTAGCCGGAGCGCATGTCTCTTTTGCGTTTGGTAGAGCAGTGCCGCTGGCACAATCGCGAGCAGACTTCGTGGTACTGGGAGACAGCCTGGAGTTAGTGCTGCAAAGCCTGTTGCTGGCCCGACGGACCTTGTCCGTGGTGCGCCAGAACCTGGGCTGGGCAGCAGCCTATAACGCGATCTCTATTCCTCTGGCCCTGATGGGCTGGATGCCTGCCTGGCTGGCAGGGCTCGGCATGGCGCTGAGCTCCTTGCTGGTCGTCGCCAACGCAGCCCGTCTTGCACGTGCGTTGCCGCTGCAGGCGGCTGATAGCAACGCGTCTGACCCCGCGCATCTTGCGCCGCGGGGCACCGTCATGCCACTGACTCAAGGAGGCCATTGATGGACGTTCTGTATGTGTTGATACCGCTGTCGGTCGTGCTGGTGCTGGCCATTGTGGCCGCCCTCTGGTGGGCCGTCTACCGGGGCCAGTTCGAGAGCGTGGAACAAGAAGGTGAGCGCATTCTTCGCGACGATTGATTTGGCTCAACGAGCCCGATGAGAAACCAATGAACACTTTGCAAGCAATCTAAGAGGTGCCCGATGGAAGCAACAAATAACAATGCTGTCTATTACGACGACACCGTCGTAAGACAGTTCTCTATCATGGCCGTGGTATGGGGGGTGGTAGGTATGGCTGTGGGCGTGTTCATCGCGTCCCAGCTGGCTTGGCCGGAACTCAACTTCGGCATCCCCTGGCTGAGCTACGGACGTCTGCGTCCGCTGCACACCAACGCCGTGATCTTCGCCTTTGGTGGCTCGGCGCTGTTCGCCACTAGCTACTACGTGGTGCAACGCACCTGCCAGACCAAGCTGTTCATGCCCAAGCTGGCCAGCCTGACTTTCTGGGCCTGGCAGCTGGTCATCGTCGGCGCCGCCATCAGCCTGCCGCTGGGCTATACCCAGGGCAAGGAATACGCCGAACTCGAATGGCCTCTGGACCTGCTGATCGCCGTGACCTGGGTGTCCTATGCGATCGTGTTCTTCGGCACCATCGGCATCCGCAAGGTCAAGCACATCTATGTGGCCAACTGGTTCTTCGGCGCCTTCATTCTGGCCGTGGCCCTGCTGCACATCGTCAACAACGTCTCCATCCCCGCTGGCTGGATGAAGAGCTACTCGGCCTACGCCGGCGTGCAGGACGCCATGGTGCAGTGGTGGTACGGCCACAACGCCGTGGGCTTCTTCCTGACCGCAGGCTTCCTGGGCATGATGTATTACTTCATCCCCAAGCAGGCCGGCCGCCCCGTGTACTCGTATCGTTTGTCGATCGTGCACTTCTGGGCGCTGATCTTCACCTATATGTGGGCCGGTCCTCACCACCTGCACTACACCGCGCTGCCCGACTGGGCGCAGTCGCTGGGCATGGTGTTCTCGCTGGTTCTGCTGGCTCCCAGCTGGGGCGGCATGATCAACGGCATCATGACGCTGTCGGGTGCCTGGCACAAGCTGCGTGACGACCCCATCCTGCGTTTCCTGATCGTGTCCCTGTCGTTCTACGGCATGTCCACCTTCGAAGGCCCGATGATGGCCATCAAGACCGTGAACGCGCTGTCCCACTACACCGACTGGACCGTGGGCCACGTGCACTCGGGCGCCCTGGGCTGGGTGGGTCTGATCACCATGGGTTCGCTCTATTACCTGATCCCGCGCCTGTTCGGCAAGACCAAGATGCATTCCGTGCCCGCCATCGAGCTGCACTTCTGGATGGCCACCATCGGCATCGTGCTGTACATCGCCGCAATGTGGATTGCCGGTGTGATGCAGGGCCTGATGTGGCGCGCCGTCAACCCCGATGGCACGCTGACCTACACCTTCGTGGAAAGCGTGAAAGCGACCTATCCCTTCTATGTGATCCGTGTGACCGGTGGCCTGCTGTATCTGGGCGGCATGCTGGTGATGGCCTGGAACACCTGGAAGACCGCAATGTCCGGCCGTTCCGTGAAGGTGGCAGTGCCTGCCGTCCTGGCCCACGCCTGAGCATTGAGGAGCACAAGCAATGTCTGAACAAAATACCGCAGCTCCCAAGAGCTTTTCCCACGAGAAGATCGAGACCAACAACTTTCTGCTGATCGCGCTGACGCTGTTCGTGCTGGCCATCGGCGGTCTGGTGGAAATCGTGCCGCTGTTCTTCCAGAAGTCCACCACGGAAGCCGTGGCCGGCCTCAAGCCCTACACGCCGCTGCAGCTCATGGGCCGCGACATCTATCTGCGCGAAGGCTGCTACAACTGCCACTCGCAGATGATCCGTCCCTTCCGCGCCGAGACCATGCGCTACGGCCACTACTCGGTGGCTGGCGAGTTCGTCTACGACCACCCGTTCCAGTGGGGCTCCAAGCGTACCGGCCCCGACCTGCACCGCGTGGGCGGCAAGTACAGCGACGAATGGCATCGCATCCACCTGAATAACCCGCGCGACGTGGTGCCCGAGTCCAATATGCCTGCCTACTCCTGGCTGGAAACCAGCAAGGTGGATGACACCGTGGTGGCCCAGCGCATGAGCGCGCTGCGCAAGGTGGGCGTGCCCTACACCGACGAGGAAATCGCGGGTGCACAGGCCCAAGTCAAGGACAAGACCGAGATGGAGGCCGTGATCTCCTATCTGCAGGTCCTGGGCCGAGCCGTCAAGTAAGAGAGGAGGGGCTGGAAATGGATATCACCACCATGCGCATCGTGGCCACGCTGGCATCGCTGGCGTGTTTCGTGGGTATCTGGTGGTGGGCTTATGCCCGCCGCAACCAGGCCCGTTTTGACGAGGCAGCTCAGCTTCCCTTCCTGGAAGACTGAGTCTGATCACCACAACGAGAACATCCCATGAGCGATTTCTTTAACAATTTCTGGTCCGTGTACATCGCGGCCGTCTCGCTGATCGGCATTCTTGGCTGCTTTATGCTGCTGGTGCTGGTGGCGCGCAAAAAAGTTGTCTCCTCGGGCGACAACACCACGGGCCATGTCTGGGACGAGGACCTGCGCGAACTCAACAACCCCATGCCCAAGTGGTGGATGGGTCTGTTCGTGATCACCGTGGTCTTCGGCCTCGCCTATCTGGTCGCCTATCCCGGCCTGGGCGCCTTCGAAGGCAAGCTGGGCTGGAGCCAGACCGGCGCCTACGACAAGGAAATGGCCAAGGCCAAGGCGGACCTGGAGCCCATGTACGCCAAGTTCGTGAGCATGCCCACCGAGGAAATGGCCAAGGATCCCAAGGCCATGGCCATCGGCGAGCGCCTGTTCATGAACAACTGCGCGCAGTGCCACGGCTCCGACGCACGCGGCGGCAAGGGCTTCCCTAATCTGGCCGATGGCGACTGGCTGCATGGCGGCACGCCCGACAAGATCAAGGAAACCATCACCAACGGCCGCATCGGCGTGATGCCTCCCATGGCGGCTGCCGTGGGCACGGCCGACGATGTGCGCAACGTGGCCAACTATGTGCTGAGCCTGTCGGGCAGCCCGCACGATGCGGTGCGCGCCTCGCTGGGCAAGTCCAAGTTCGTGGCCTGCGCGGCCTGCCACGGCATGGACGGCAAGGGCAACCAGGCCCTGGGCGCGCCCAACCTGACCGACGACATCTGGCTGCATGGCTGGGGTGAAGCGGCCATTGTGAACATGGTCAATAATGGCAAGCACAACGAAATGCCTGCCCAGAAGGACAAGCTGACCGAAGCACAGATCGCCGTGCTGGCGTCCTATGTCTGGAGTCTGTCGCATACAGAAGCCCAGAAATAGTCTGGCTTGAAAGGCGGTGCCTAGGCACCGCCTTTTTCTTGTTTGTGATTTCAGAAATTACAAAAACATTAAGGAACTGCGATGTCATGCGATAACGGGAAACCCCGCAAGGTCATCCCGATCACTCCCGAGCCTCAGGAAGGCGGTCCCGAATATGTGCCCATGTTCGCGTCCGAGAAAAAAGTCTATTCCCGCTCCATCAGCGGACTGTTCTCGCGCTGGCGCTGGATCATGGTGTTTCTCACCCAGATCGTCTTCTACGGCCTGCCGTGGCTGCAGTGGGGCGAGCGCCAGATGGTGCTGTTCGATCTGGGCGCGCGGCGCTTTTACCTGTTCGGGCTGGTGCTCTACCCGCAGGACTTCATCTATCTGACGGGCCTGCTGATCATCTCGGCGCTGGCCCTGTTTTTGTTTACGGCCGTGGCCGGCCGCCTGTGGTGCGGCTTCTCCTGTCCGCAGACCGTCTATACCGAGATCTTCATGTGGATCGAGGGCAAGGTCGAAGGCGACCGCAGCGCCCGCATGCGCATCGACAAGGGCGGCTGGACCTTGGAGAAGATCTGGAAGAAGTCGCTCAAGCAGTTCCTCTGGATTGCGCTGTCCCTGTGGACCGGCTTCACCTTCGTCGGCTACTTCGTGCCGATTCGCGAGCTGGGTGTGGAGCTGATGGCGCTGCAGGGCGGCTGGCAGATTTTCTGGGTGCTGTTCTACGGTTTCGCCACCTACGGCAATGCCGGCTATATGCGCGAGCAGGTCTGCAAATACATGTGCCCTTATGCGCGCTTCCAGAGCGCCATGTTCGACAAGGACACCATGATCGTCAGCTACGACGCGGCGCGCGGCGAAGGCCGCGGCCCGCGCAAAAAGGGCGTGGACTACAAGGCCGAAGGCCTGGGCGACTGCATAGACTGCAAGCTCTGCGTGCAGGTCTGCCCCGTGGGCATCGACATTCGCAACGGTCTGCAGTACGAGTGCATAGGCTGCGGCCTGTGCATAGACGCCTGCAACTCGGTGATGGACAAGATGGAGTATCCGCGCGGCCTGATCCGCCTGACCACGCAGAACGCCGTGGCCAAGGCCTGGAAGCAGGTGCAGGTGATACGGCGCATCTTCCGCCCGCGCGTGCTGATCTATTCCAGCGTGCTGCTGGCGCTGAGCGCCGCCATGATTGCCAGCCTGGTGCTGCGCCAGCCGCTCAAGGCCGACGTGATCCGCGACCGCGCATCGCTGTCGCGCATCGTGGCCGGCGGCAAGCTCGAGAACGTCTACCGTCTGCAGATCATGAATGCCACCGAGTCCGAGCAGCGCTACCGCATCAGCGCCGTGGGTCTCGAGCATCTGGAAGTGGCTTCCGAGCAGGAGGTCGTCGTCGGCCCGGCCGAGACCCGCGGCATTGCCGTGCGCCTGCAGATTCCCTATGGCTCGGCGGAGCCGGGCTCGCACGCCGTGCACTTCAACGTGGATGCCGTGAATCCCGAGGCGGGGCGGACGTCCGAAAAAGCCGTGTTCCTGGTGCCGCGCTGAGCGGCGGACTATCATCTGCCCGGCCCGAGTCGACCCTGTGCGACGCCGGCCGGGCGATAGCAATTTGAAAGAGGTTTCTCATGTCGGCAACACAAGCAAGAGCCGCTCAGGCGCAAAAGACTCCCCATCCCGAGGACGGCAAGCCCTGGTGGAAGTTCGCCCATGTCTGGCTCATCATCTCCGGGCCGCTGATCGTGGTGATTGCGGGCCTGGTGACCGCCTATATCGCCATGAGCAAGCCCGATCCCGTGGTCGACCCCGACTATTACCGCCATGGCCTGGAAATCAACCAGCGCCTGACCGAAGCGCAAAAAAGCCTGGCTCCGGCCGTGACCGGCCGCAACCATGCGGCGACTCCGGCCCACGACCATCCGCTGGATCGCTGAGCGTCCGGCGCCGTTCAGACAAGGCCGCTTTGCGGCCTTTTTCATTGTCGGGCTCTCAAAACATGAGCGTTTTGCGCTGATGAAACATTGACTTCAGCTTATATCACCCGGGAAATCAATGAAAATCGGGAGCAGCCAGCTCTCCAAAGCATAGCGGTTCAGGGTTTCCCGCCTTGGTGCTTGCCCCCGTTCTGCGGTCCCCATCCTTGGGCAAAATGGCATTGCCCCCACAGCCCAAGGAGATTCGTGATGGACGCTCGCAGCTGGATGTGGATTGCCTGGCCTGCCTTTCTGGCTGCGGCAATCATGGAGATGGTGGTTTTTGCATTTGTGGACCCGCTGGACGCGCACTGGATGGGTGCACCGCTCGAATGGTCGCGCAGCGCCATCTATACGGTAGCCTTCTTCGTCTTCTGGCTGGTCACCGTGGTGGGCAGCCTGATGACCAGAATGCTGGCGCGTTCGGCGCATGAGCTCAACGGCGGCATAGTCTCCGAGCCCTGGGTGGAATAGGGCGCCCAGGCCGCAAAAAAAAGCCCGCTACATGAACTGACCCCCAGAAGTTGGACACCGATCCAACCGAAGGGGTGTTTCTCATGTCGAAGTACGACGAACAGTTCAAGCGAGCGGTAGTTGATGAATATTTGTCAGGCGGTCCTGGGTTCAAGACGCTGGCGCATAA
>JAFAIY010000562.1 GCA_019236485.1 Comamonas sp.
TTTCCTGGCTGTTGCCGGTGTAGTCCAGCACATCGTCGATGATCTGAAAGGCCGTGCCCAGCGCCTGGCCATAGGTGGCACAGGCCTGTTCCACTTCCTGGGGGGCATCCGCCAGCACGGCGGCCAGCTGGGCGCTGGCTTCGAACAGCTGAGCCGTCTTGGAGCGGATCACATGCAGATAGCCAGCCTCGTCCAGCGAGGCATCGTGGGTGTTGATGAGCTGCTGGACCTCGCCCTCGGCGATCACATTGGTGGCGTCGGACAGGATTTGCAGCACGCGCATGCTGCCCACTTCCACCATCATCTGGAAGGAGCGGGTGTGCAGAAAGTCGCCGACCAGAACACTGGCCGGGTTGCCAAAGGTTTCGTTGGCCGTGGGGCGGCCGCGGCGCAAGGTGGATTCATCCACCACATCGTCATGCAGCAGCGTGGCGGTGTGGATCAGCTCGACCACGGCGGCCAGAATGTATTTGTTCCGGCCTTGATAGCCCAGGGCACCGCAGATCATCAGCAGCAAGGCCGGACGCAGGCGCTTGCCGCCCGCGGCGATGATGTACTGGGAAATCTGGGCAATCAGGGGGACGCTGGTTGTCAGTCGCTGTGCAATGACAAGATCCACTTCGCGCATATCGTCTGCGATCAGGGCAAGCGGATTGGATGTGGAAATTTCTGTAGTCAAGGTGATGAACCGCCAAGTGGACTCACGATTATAGGAAGATGCCACGGCGTTTTCGTCTGGTCACCAAAGTGTCTGCTCAAGTGATGCTGTAGGGGTATGAGGACGAAAAAATTTCAGGCGTGCTAGAATCTAGGGCTCCATAGGAATAATTTCTATGGGGCTCTCAAACTTTAGAGGTTTTTCATGTACGCAGTCATAAAAACCGGCGGCAAGCAGTATCGCGTTGCAGCTGGCGAAAAGATCAAGGTAGAACAGATTGCTGCGGACGTAGGCCAGGAAATCGTGATCGACCAAGTTTTGGCCGTCGGCAACGGCGCTGAAATCAAGGTCGGTGCACCCCTGGTGTCCGGCGCATCTGTGAAGGCAACCGTGGTTGCTCACGGCAAGCACGACAAGGTGCACATCTTCAAGATGCGTCGCCGTAAGCACTATCAAAAGCGCCAAGGCCATCGTCAGCAGTTCACCGAACTGCAAATCGTGGCGATTGCTGCTTAATTTTTAGGAGCTAGAAATGGCACAGAAAAAAGGCGGCGGCTCTACGCGCAACGGACGTGATTCCAAGCCAAAAATGCTGGGCGTGAAGGCCTTTGGTGGCGAGCTGGTGACAGCCGGTTCCATCATCGTGCGTCAGCGCGGCACCAAGTTCCACCCCGGTGAGAACGTTGGCGTGGGCAAGGATCACACCCTGTTCGCACTGGTGGACGGCCACGTGTCGTTCGGTGTGAAGGGCGCTCTGTCCAAGCAGACAGTCAACATCACGGCTGCCTAAGTCGTATTTGACGAAAACAAAGCCCCGACTTGTCGGGGCTTTGTCGTTTGAGAAGGCTCCAGTTGGCAGATGGGGCATGGTAATAGACCACGTAAAAGTGTGACCCGAGGCTTCTGGTGCACACTGATTTTGTAGACTGGATGCCTCATGAAGTTTGTTGACGAAGCTTTTATCGACATTGCGGCCGGTGACGGTGGCAATGGCTGCGTGTCTTTCCGGCACGAAAAATACAAGGAATTCGGCGGCCCCGACGGTGGTGACGGTGGCCGTGGCGGTCACGTGTATGCCGTGGCCGATGTGAACCTGAACACCCTGGTCGACTATCGCTATTCGCGCCGCCACGAGGCCAAGCGCGGTCAGCACGGCATGGGCTCCGACATGTTTGGTGCAGCTGGTGACGACATCACGCTGAACATGCCCGTGGGCACCATCATCAGCGATGCCGATACGGGCGAGGTGTTGTTCGAGCTGCTGGAACCCGGCCAGGTCATCACCATCGCCAAGGGCGGCGATGGCGGCTTCGGCAATCTGCGCTTCAAGAGCGCCATCAACCGCGCGCCGCGCCAGAAGACGCCCGGCTACCCCGGCGAGCGCCGCAACCTGAAGCTGGAGCTCAAGGTGCTGGCCGATGTGGGTCTGCTGGGCATGCCCAATGCGGGCAAGTCCACCTTCATCACGGCCGTGTCCAACGCGCGCCCCAAGATCGCCGACTATCCCTTCACCACCTTGCATCCGAATCTGGGCGTGGTGCGCGTCGGGCCCGAGCAGAGCTTTGTGGTCGCCGATATTCCGGGCCTGATCGAAGGTGCCTCCGAAGGCGCGGGCCTGGGCCATCAGTTCCTGCGCCACCTGCAGCGCACCCGTTTGCTGCTGCA
>JAFAIY010000594.1 GCA_019236485.1 Comamonas sp.
GCACTCAGGTTCGCCAGCAAATGTTGACCGATGAAGCCGGTCCCCCCCGTGACAAAGCACTCCACGCTCATTTCTCCACTCCTTGGTAAGGTGAGAAATCAAATGTAGAGTGTCGACCTAACTCTATAGTCAAGCGGTATTTTCATGAACATCGGCGAACTCGAGACCCGCAGCGGCGCCAGCCGCCATACCTTGCGCTACTACGAGCAAATCGGCCTGATCTCACCGCTGCGGCGAGCTAACAACTATCGCGTCTACACTGCGCAAACTCTGCAGGATCTGAACTTTATCCAGCGTGCGCAGAGCATGGGGTTTTCGCTTGGAGAAATAGGCCAGATTCTGGATGCGCAGCGGAACAAGACGATCGATTGTGCTGACGGCGCTAAGCTCATTGACAAGAAGATGGCAGAAATCAGGCAGAAAATCGCCGACCTCAAAAGCATTTATCGGTATCTGGATGAAGAGCGTGCAAACCTCGAAGCCAGTGCTGCCAAGCAACTTGAGCTTCAGCAACTGAACAACTCTTCCGACTGAACTGTCAGCAACCCCTGCAAAGCAGATCTAGGGCGACAGCACACGAAGGGCCGCAGTGAGTCGGGTGCGGTCTGTATTCAAGTCAAAAGTGCTGCTCAACGCCAAGCGGAATGTGCTTCACAATGCACGTCATCCGCAGTCCCGGGTATTTCGGGTGCTATCTAGGCTTGAGGCCTTATGAACCATGCGATCAGGATAGGGAGCAAAAAAAACGCTGCCATGGGGCAGCGTTTTTTTCGGGGGGCAGCAGCGCTTAGAACGCCGGCACCACGGCGCCCTTGTACTTTTCCAGGATGAACTTCTTCACGTCGGGCGTGTGCAGGGCATTCATCAGCTTGGCAATGTCGGCACCATTGGCGCGGTCCTTGCGGGCCACGACGATATTGGTATAGGGCGAATCCGCGCCTTCGATGAACAGCGCATCCTTGGTGGGGTTGAGCTTGGCTTCGATGGCGTAGTTGGTGTTGATCAGGGCCAGATCCACGTCACCCAGGGCGCGCGGCAGCAGAGGGGCTTCGAGTTCCTTGAACTTGAGCTTCTTGGGGTTCTTGACGATGTCCAGCGGCGTGGGCGTCAGGCTGTTGGGGTCCTTGAGCGTGATCAGGCCATGCTTGGCCAGCAGGATCAGGGCGCGGCCGCCGTTGGAGGGGTCGTTGGGGATGGCGACCGTGGAGCCGTCCTTCAGGTCCTTGATGTTCTTGATCTTGTGCGAGTAGACGCCGAAGGGCTCGATATGGACCTTGCCGTTGGGCACCTCGACCAGGTCGGTCTTGCGGTCCTTGTTGTAGCTGTCCAGATAGGGCTTGTGCTGGAAGAAGTTGGCGTCCAGCTGCTTGTCCTGCACTGCGGCATTGGGCTGCACATAGTCGCTGAATTCCTTGATTTCCAGGTCGATGCCCTGGGCCTTGAGTGCGGGCTTGATGTGGTTCAGGATTTCTGCGTGGGGCACGGCAGTGGCGCCCACCTTGAGCACTTCACCGGCCTGGGCCGACAGTGCCAGAGTGGCAATAGCGATAGCAGAGAGAGCTTTCTTCAACATGGGTTCTGACTTTCTTCAGCAGGTTGCGATAAATCCACTGGGCTTGCGTGGCCGCGGTGAAGCAAGGTGCATAGTCTAGTGCCGTGCATCGATGCTTGCAGGACATTTTTCTTATTTAGTTATAAGAACGTCGCTTTTTATTCAAATCCTTCATCGAAGAACTGCCTATGAACCCCGAAACCCTGGAGCGCCTGCTGCAGGTGCAGATGCCTTACGGCAAATACAAGGGCCGCTTGATTGCCGACCTGCCCGGCAACTACCTGAACTGGTTTGCACGCGAGGGCTTTCCCAAGGGCGAGCTCGGGCGCTTGCTGGCGCTGATGCATGAGTTGGACCACAACGGTCTGTCGCAGCTGCTGGCGCCGCTGCGGCAGGCAGCGGGCCTGCCGCCGTCGCCCAAGGGCTGAGGCGGCAGTGCTCCTGTCAAGCTCAGGAGCCTGAAGCCAGCATATAGTCCACCGCCATGTTCGACAGCGCGCGCACGCCATAGATCAGCGCCGATTCATCGGCATAGAACAGCGGTGAGTGGTTGTTGGGTGCGGTGTTCGGGTCCTTGTCCTTGGGGGTCACGCCCAGGTAGAAGAACATGCCGGGTGCTTCCTGCTGATAGAACGAGAAGTCTTCGGAGGCCGAGGACTTGGGCTGCAGGCCGAAGTTGCCGGGGCCGGCTACGCGCTCCAGCGTGGGGCCCATCCTGGCCACCAGGTCGGGCGGGTTGACCACGGCGTTGTACAGCTCCACGACCTTGACCTTGGCCTTGGCGCCCGAGCTCTCGGCAATGTGCTCGGCCGTGGTGGCCAGGCGCTTGTGGATGTCCTTCTTCATGCCCTCGTCATAGGTACGGATGGTGCCTATCATCGCGACCTTGTCGGGAATGATGTTCATGCGGTTGCCGCCGTTGATGGCACCCACCGTCACCACGGCGGGCTCCAGCGAGATATTGGCCTGGCGGCTGACGATGCTCTGGATGCCGGTGATGATCTGCGCGCTGGCCACGATGGGGTCGACGCCGGACCAGGGCCTGGCACCGTGCGTCTGCTTGCCGCTCACGTCGATCCAGAACTGGTCCACGGCCGACATGGCCGGGCCGGGACGCCAGGCAATCCAGCCCGCGGGATAGCTGCTGGACACATGCAGGCCGAAGACGGCATCGACCTTGGGGTTGCTCATCACGCCTTGCTTGACCATCTGCTTGGCGCCCCAGATCTTCTCGCCGTCGGGCTCAAAGGTCGCGGGCGATTCTTCGGCCGGCTGGAAGATGAACTTCACGCTGCCGGGCAGCTGGTCCTTCATGCCGGCCAGCACCTCGGCCGTGGCCATGAGCATGGCGGTGTGGGTGTCGTGGCCGCAGGCGTGCATCACGTCCACCTCCTTGCCCAGGTACATGCCCTTGGCCTTGGAGGCGAAGGGCAGGTCCACCTGCTCCTTGACCGGCAGCGCGTCCATATCGGCGCGCAGCGCCACCACCGGGCCGGGTTTGCCGCCCTTGAGCAGGCCGACGACACCGGTCACGGCCATGCCGGTCTTCACC
>JAFAIY010000039.1 GCA_019236485.1 Comamonas sp.
GCAGCCCGGAAGCTCAGGCCTGCAGAGCGCGCAGCACAGGACAAGAAAATCAGTGCCTGGAAACCCAAGACCACGAATCGCTGAGTTTGTAGGCCCGAAACAGCAACTCTTTACCGACAAGCACGCAATGAAAAAACAGTTCAGCCATCTCCTTTGCGCAGCCGCCCTGCTGCTCTCCAGCCCTCTGGTCATCGCGCAATCGGCGGACCTGCTGAAAAAAGCCCAGGCCGGCGATGCCCAGGCGCAGTTCAATATCGCTGCGGTGTATCTGAAAGGCCGTGGCGTGCCAAAGAGCGACGAGCAAGCGGCCAGGTGGTTTGCCCTCGCGGCAGCGCAGGGCCATGCCGAAAGCCAGGCCAATCTCGGTTTGATGTACGACCAGGGACGCGGTGTGCCGCAAAGCGACCGAGAGGCCTTCAAGTGGTACCGTCTCTCTGCCGAGCAGGGAGATCCCGATGGCCAGTACAACCTGGCTCTGATGTACGACGAAGGTCGCGGTGTAGAACAGGACGAGAAGGAAGCCGTCAGGTTGTACCGCCTCGCTGTCGCGCAAAACCATGTCTCCGCTCAGAGCAACCTCGGCTATATGTACGACCAAGGCCGGGGCGTGACGCAAGACAGCAAGGAAGCCTTCAAGTGGTACATGATCGCTGCAGAACAGGGCGATGCCACCAGCCAGTTCAACGTGGGCTCCATGTACGCCTTGGGCCGTGGCGTTCAACAAAGCTGGCCCCAGGCCTATTTCTGGGCGCTGCTGGCAGCCAAGGATGGCGAGAAGGATTCGGCCAAGCAGCAGGAGATCATTGCCAAGAAATTGAAGCCGGCGCAGCGGGCCAAGATCCAGCAGCAGGTGCAGGAATGGAAGCCCAGGGCCAGCAACTCCTGAAGCCAGTCTTCAATCGCGGCGGCTCGCAGCGCAGCAAGCCGCCGGCAACGCAGATCAAGCCTCTGCAAACGGCTTGGGGTAGGTGCCTGGCAGCAGGATTTCTTTGCCGACCTGGTTGATATTGGTGTGGCCGCAGAAGGCCATGGTCGTGTCCAGTTCCTTGTGGATGATCTGCAGCGCCTTGCTCACGCCCTGCTCGCCGTAGGCGCCCAGGCCGTAGAGGAAGCTGCGGCCGATCATCGTGCCCTGCGCGCCCAAGGCACGGGCCTTGAGCACGTCCTGACCGCTGCGAATTCCGCCGTCCATCCAGACCTCGATATCCTTGCCCGCAGCCTCTGCGATCGATGGCAAGGCTTCAATCGACGAAGGCGCGCCATCGAGCTGGCGGCCGCCGTGATTGCTGACCACCAGCGCATCGGCCCCGCTTTGCGCGGCCAGGCGCGCGTCTTCGGCGTCCATCACGCCCTTGAGAATGATCTTGCCGCCCCAGAGCTTCTTGATCCATTCCACATCGCTCCAGTTCAGCGAGGGGTCGAACTGGTCGGCGGTCCAGGACGAGAGCGAGGACACATCGCCCACGCCATCCACATGCCCGACGATATTACCGAAGCTACGGCGACGGGTGCCCAGCATGCCCAGGCACCAGTGCGGCTTGGTGGCCAGATTGATGAGGTTGGCCAGCGTGGGTTTGGGCGGAGTGGAGAGCCCGTTCTTGATGTCCTTGTGGCGCTGGCCCAGGATCTGCAGGTCCAGCGTGACCACCAGGGCCGAGCAGTTGGCCGCCTTGGCGCGGTTGATCAATCGCTCCATAAAAGCCTTGTCGCGCATCACATAGAGCTGGAACCAGAACGGATGGCGTCCGGTGTGCTCGGCGATGTCTTCGAGAGAGCAGATGCTCATGGTCGACAGCGTGAACGGAATGCCGAAGGCCTTGGCGGCCTTGGCGCCCAGAATCTCGCCATCGGCATGCTGCATTCCGGTCAGGCCCGTGGGCGCGATCGCCACCGGCATGGCCACCTCCTGGCCGATCATGGTGGTACGCGTGCTGCGCCCCTCCATGTTCACCGCCACGCGCTGGCGCAGCTTGATCTTCTGAAAGTCGTCTTCGTTGGCGCGGTAAGTG
>JAFAIY010000095.1 GCA_019236485.1 Comamonas sp.
TGTTCGAAGCCAGCGCCCAGCTGGCCGCCGTGCTGGCGGATGCCCCCCAGGAAGTGGAACAGGCCTGTGCCACCTATGGCCAGGCGCTGGGCACGGCCTTTCAGATCATCGACGATGTGCTGGACTACACCGGCAACAGCCAGGAAATGGGCAAGAACCTCGGCGACGATCTGCGCGAAGGCAAATGCACGCTGCCGCTGATCGCCGCCATGCAGCGCGGCACGCCGGAGCAGGCGGCCATTGTTCGCAACGCCATCGAACAGGGCTCGACCGATCAGCTGGAAGCCGTGGTGGAAATTGTGCGCAGCACCGGCGCGCTGGACATCGCCCGAGCAGCCGCCCACAGCGAGGCTTTGCGCGCCATCGATGCTTTAAACGCACTGCCAAGCAACGCACACACCGCAAATTTGCTACAATTGGCCTCTCAGCTTTTGGAGCGCCGCACTTGAATCGCCAAGTGCACCATGGCGTTCAGCAATAAAGCTTGCGGGGTGTAGCTTAGCCTGGTAGAGCGCTACGTTCGGGACGTAGAGGCCGGAGGTTCGAATCCTCTCACCCCGACCAATCTTGGTCTTTTTCCCTGTGATATTGAGCCATGTTCAGATACATGGCATTGCCACGGCTACAGTGCTTGTCTGCATGTCATAAAGAGCAGCGAGAATGGTAGGATAAGTCTTCTTTTGTCCTACAAAACTTGGTTACATGGCTGCTGCCGATTCCTTGCAAAAAAACCCACCAGCGGCCATCGCCATTCCCGGCCTGGGCCGGGCTCTGATTTCCGCCGGCAAGGTTTCCCAGCAGGCCGCAGAAGCGGCCGTCAAAAAAGCCGCGGCCAACAAGACTCCATTTATCACCGAGCTGGGCCAGTCCGGTGAAATCAGCGCCCTGGAAATTGCCGAAACGATTTCGGCCATGTTCAGCACGCCGCTGCTGGACCTGAACGCCATCGATCCGCAGCAGCTGCCTCAGGAGCTGCTGGATGCCAAGATAGCCAACACCTACCGCGTGCTGGCGCTCAGCAAGCGCGGCAACCGCATCACCGTTGCCACCGCCGACCCCACGCAGCAGGAGGTCGCGGAGCAGATCAAGTTCACCACCCAGCTGTTTGTGGACTGGGTCGTGGTGGAGGCCGACAAGCTGCAGAAGCTGGTGGAGCAGGCAGGCAAAAGCGTCGGCGAGTCGCTGGAGACCTATTCCAGCTCCGGCGATTTCGACTTCGACGATGTCAAGATCGAGGACGCCCCCGAGGAAAAAGAGAATGCGCTGGGCGCCGACGTGGAAGATGCACCCGTCGTCAAATTCCTGCACAAAATGCTGCTCGATGCCTTCAATATGCGCGCGTCCGACCTGCACTTCGAGCCTTACGAGCACAACTACCGCGTGCGCTTCCGCATCGACGGCGAGCTGCGCGAAATTGCGTCGCCGCCGATCGCGATCAAGGACAAGCTGGCCTCGCGCATCAAGGTGATATCGCGCCTGGACATCTCCGAAAAACGCGTGCCGCAGGACGGTCGCATGAAGCTCAAGGTAGGCCCGGACCGCGTCATCGATTTCCGCGTCAGCACCCTGCCCACGCTGTTCGGCGAGAAGATCGTGATCCGTATCCTGGACCCGAGCTCGGCCAAGATGGGCATCGATGCCCTGGGCTATGAGCCCGAGGAAAAAGAGCGCCTGCTCAAGGCCATCAGCCGCCCCTACGGCATGATTCTTGTGACCGGCCCCACGGGCTCGGGCAAGACCGTGTCGCTCTACACCTGCCTGAATCTGCTGAACCAGCCGGGCGTGAACATCGCCACTGCCGAAGACCCTTCCGAAATCAACATGCCCGGTGTCAACCAGGTCAATGTGAACGAGAAGGCCGGCCTGACATTCGCGGCCGCGCTCAAGTCCTTTCTGCGCCAGGACCCGGACATCATCATGGTGGGTGAAATCCGGGATCTGGAAACCGCCGATATTTCCATCAAGGCCGCGCAGACCGGCCACCTGGTGCTGTCGACCCTGCACACCAATGATGC
>JAFAIY010000133.1 GCA_019236485.1 Comamonas sp.
GAAGCGATATGGTCGTAGCCGGGGGCGATGTCTATGGTCAGCGGGCCCAGGGTGTAGAACGGCGCCTCGTGGCAGTGCTTGAGCTGCTCGGTCATATTGGCCTGGATCATGTGCATGGGCACGTGGCCCGGGCCTTCGATCATGGTCTGCACATCGTGCTTCCAGGCTACTTGCGTCAGCTCGCCCAGGGTCTTCAGTTCAGCGAACTGGGCTTCGTCGTTGGCGTCGGAGGCGCAACCGGGGCGCAGGCCGTCGCCCAGCGAGAAGCTCACGTCGTACTGCTTCATGATGTCGCAGATGTCTTCGAAGTGCTCGTAGAGGAAGCTCTCGCGGTGGTGGGCCATGCACCACTTGGCCATGATGGAGCCGCCGCGCGAGACTATGCCGGTGCGGCGCTGGGCCGTGAGGTGGATATAGGCCAGGCGCACGCCGGCGTGGATGGTGAAGTAGTCCACGCCCTGCTCGGCCTGCTCGATCAGCGTGTCGCGGAAGATGGGCCAGGTCAGGTCCTCGGCGATGCCGCCGACCTTTTCCAGCGCCTGGTAGATGGGCACGGTGCCGATGGGCACGGGCGAGTTGCGGATGATCCAGTCGCGCGTGGTGTGAATGTTCTTGCCCGTGGACAGGTCCATCACGTTGTCGGCGCCCCAGCGTATGGCCCAGACCAGCTTTTCGACCTCCTCCTCGATGCTCGAGGTCACGGCCGAGTTGCCGATGTTGGCGTTGATCTTGACCTTGAAGTTGCGCCCAATGGCCATGGGCTCGATCTCGGGGTGGTTGATGTTGGCCGGGATGATGGCGCGGCCGCGCGCCACTTCGTCGCGCACGAACTCGGGCGTGATGATCTTGGGGATGGCCGCGCCCAGGCTGTTGCCGGCCAAACGCAGTTCGCGGGCCGCGTCCTGCTGGTACTCGGCCATCCATTCGCGGCGGCCGTTCTCGCGCAGCGCCACATATTCCATCTCGGGCGTGATGATGCCGCGCTTGGCGTAGTGCATCTGGGTCACGTTGCCGCCGCTCTTGGCGCGGCGCGGCTGGCGCTGCAGCGCGGCCGCCTCGGCGCGCAGCTGGGCCACGCGCGCATCTTCCTCGCCGCGCTTGCCGCCGTCGTCCAGAGCCACGCGCAGGCGGCCCGGGTAGTACTCGCTGTCGCCGCGCGCCTCTATCCAGCTGCCGCGCACGCTGGGCAGGCCCTGGCGCACATCGATGGCCACGGCGGGGTCGGTATAGGGGCCGGAGGTGTCGTAGACGCTGACCTGCTCGCCGTTGGTCAGCGCGATATCGCGCACGGGCACGCGCAGCTCAGGGTGGAGAGCACCGCTCAGATAGCTCTTGGTGGAAGCCGGGAAGGGCTGGCGCGAGCGGGCCAGCAGTTCGGCAAAGCGTGCGGCGTCGGGTGCATCGCCGGCGGCCGGGGTGAAGATGGAATCGGGGGCGTTCATGGCAGTCTCCTCAAAGCGGTTGAAGTACATCAAACGCTCCGTGGAGTGCCGGCCCTGCTCTGATGGAGTGGAGGATGGATTGCTGCCATCAACCACTTCCGACCTTGGAGTACCTCTGGCGCCGGCAGGCCGGTGCTTGGGCTATCCACCCGGAATCTGCCGATTCCGGCCATGACCGACACGCCCCGAGGTCAGCCTAAAAAAGACAAAACCCCAGTGCGCGAGGCGCCTGGGGTTGGCATGACGACATGGATTGCGGCTTTCAAGCTTTCACTTTGCCAGCTGTTCCATGCGCCCTGCTTCAGGGTCCCGCTCTTCTTCCGCCGGTATGAACCGGATCAAGTTCGTCGGGTTCGCCAGTCGGCGGTCTTGCAACCACCTTCCGCATCTCAGCGCTTTCGCACACCCCGGAGCTGGGGCGAGTATAGGCCGGAATTGCCGCCAGGCAATGCCGTTGGACAAGTTGCAACAGTTCTGACCGCTGCCGGCTCAATCCAGGCCCTGCAGCGCCAGCCACTCGCCGCTGGTCGCACGGCTGGAGCGCCACTGGTTGATCGGCGCGCTCCTGTCCTCATAGCCCAGAGCGATGCCGAAAGCGATCTGGTAGCCGGCCGGCAGCGCCAGTTGCTGGACCAGCAGCTCGTTGTACATGCGCCAGAAGCCCTGGGCGCAGGTGGCCAGCCCCTGCTCGGCAGCCAGCAGCATGAAGGACTGCAGATAGATGCCCAGATCCACCCACTGGGCATAGCCCATGCGTTCTTCCACGGCCACGAAGATGCCCACGGGCGCGCCGAACATCTGGCCGTTCTTGGCCAGCTGCGCCAGGCGCGCGGCCTTGTCCTCGCGGCCTATGCCGATGGCGCGGTACAGGTCTTCGCCGTTTTCAAAGCGGCGGCTGCGGTAGGGCTCCCACAGGCCGGGCGGATAGGACAGGCCGGGGCGCTGCACGGGCTCGCTCTGCCTGGCCTTGGCGCACAGGTCCTTGAGCGCCTGGCCGCCCACGGCCGTCACGCGCCAGGGCTGCATATTGCCGCCCGACGGGGCCTGGGCCGCGCCCTCGAGCAGCTCGCGCACCTTGGTACCGGGCACGGCCTGGGGCAGAAAAGCGCGTACCGAACGGCGCTGCTGCAATGCTTGTTCTATGTTCATCTCTGGCACTTCACAAATAGCTGCGCCGCAGTTTAGGGGCTAAACAGCGAAGACCTGAGTCACAGGGGAATCACGCAGGTGCTTGCCCTGATGGCACCGCGGCCCGGCGCTGCAACCATGCTAGCTGCTCTTCATATCGAGTGAGCCCCGACCGCAGGAGATGTTTGCGATGAAGCCTTCCGCCCCTTCCCTCCCCTCTCGTTTCTCGCCGCGCGCCTCCATGCTCGCACTGGCCTGCCTGCTGGCGGCCGCCGGCGCTCAGGCCCAGGACAAGATACGCATAGGTTTCATCACCGATATGTCGGGCCTGTATGCCGATGTGGATGGCAAGGGCGGCGCACTGGCCGTGCAGATGGCCGTGGACGACTTCGGCGGCAAGGTGCTGGGCAAGCCCATCGAGGTGCTCACGGCCGACCACCAGAACAAGGCCGATATCGCGGCCAGCAAGGCGCGCGAGTGGTTCGATACCCAGGGCATGCAGATGCTGCTGGGCGGCACCACCTCCAGCGCCGGCCTGGCCATGGGCAAGGTGGCCGACGAAAAGAAGAAGGTCTATATCGTCAACGGCGCCGGCACCTCGGCCCTGACCAACGAGCAGTGCAGCCCCTATTTCGTGCACTACGCCTACGACACCGTGGCCCTGGCCAAGGGCACGGGCAAGGCCGTGGTGGAGCTGGGCGGCAAGAGCTGGTTCTTTCTGACGGCCGACTACGCTTTCGGCCAGGCGCTGGAGGCCGATACCACCCGAGTCGTCAACGCCACGGGCGGCAAGGTGCAGGGCAGCGTGCGCCACCCGCTCAACACCGCCGACTTCTCGTCCTTTCTGCTGCAGGCCCAGAACTCCAAGGCCCAGATCCTGGGCCTGGCCAATGCGGGCGGCGACACCATCAACGCCATCAAGGCCGCGCGCGAGTTCGGCCTGACCAAGAGCATGAAGCTCGCGGGCCTGCTGCTGTTCAGCTCCGACATCCACAGCCTGGGCCTCAGGGCCACCGAGGGGCTGATGTTCACCGACAGCTGGCACTGGGACCTGAATGCCGAAAGCCGCAAGTTCGCGGACCGCTTCTTCGCCAAGTTCAAGAAGATGCCGACCTCGCTGCAGGCCGCGGACTATTCGGCCACCACGCAGTACCTGAAGCTGGTGGAGCGCATAGGCACGACCGAGCCCGACAAGGTCATGGCCGCCTTCAAGACCGCACCGCTGTCGGACTTCTATGCCAAGGGCGTGGTGCGGCCCGACGGCCGCTATGCCCACGATATGTATCTGCTGCAGGTCAAGAGCCCGGGCGAGTCCAAGAAGGACTGGGACTATTTCAAGGTGCTCAAGACCCTGCCCGGCGATCAGGTCTTCACCACCAAGGAAGAGAGCAAGTGCGCTCTGTGGAAGTAGCCCGCTGACCCGGACCGGCGATGCCGGTTGAACCCAGGTCAACGCCAAGAAAAAAGCCAGCTTCAACGCTGGCTTTTGCTATCAAAACCCAAGCTGCATGCGCTTGATGCACCTGCGCTTGAAGCTTATTTACCCATGATCTGGTCGATCTTATCCTTACGGAAGGCTTCGGGCCGCTCGGACTCGCAGGGCACGCAGTCCTTGACCTGGCCCTGGATGGAGAGCTTCTCGATCGCGGCCCACAGCAGGGCGATCTGCTTCTCATGGCCGGCCGCGCCTTCCGACAGGGAGCGCATGGCCAGGGCCACGGGGTCCACCTCGGCGGTCACGCCGTAAGCGGTGAACCCGCTCTTGTCGCCATCCTTCGACTCGGTCTGGGCCGCCGCCTCGGGCTTGAGCGCGGCCTCATGCTCGGTCACGTCGGCGCTCTGCCCGGTCTTGCTGGGAATGATGCGCGCCGGAATGCCCACGGCCGTGGCGCCGGCGGGCACGGGCTTGATGACCACGGCATTGCTGCCGATCTTGGCGCCGTCGCCCACCTCGAAGCCGCCCAGCACCTTGGCCCCGGCGCTGACCACCACGTTCCTGCCCAGCGTGGGATGGCGCTTGGCACCCTTGTACAGCGAGGTACCGCCCAAAGTGACGCCGTGGTAGATCGTGCAGCCATCGCCCACCACGGCGGTCTCGCCTATCACCACGCCCATGCCGTGGTCGATGAAGACCTGGTCGCCGATGACGGCGCCCGGATGGATTTCTATGCCCGTGAACCAGCGCCCCATATGGGAGATGAAGCGGCCCAGCCATTTGAAGCCATGCGTCCAGCACCAGTGCGCCGGGCGCTGCAACCAGATCGCGTGCAGACCTGGATAACAGGTGATGACCTCCCAGGTGCTGCGAGCCGCGGGGTCGCGGTCGAGAATGCACTGGATGTCGGAGCGCAGGCGATCAAGCATCAAAAAGCCGTGAAAAAATAGTTGACAGAGTCGCTCAGTCTAGCGGGTTGGCGGCTGGCTCTGCAGCACGGCTTTGGCAACACCGCGAAGAATGTGGATTTCTTCCTGGGTCAGCTGCGCACGGTTGAAGAGCTGGTTCAGGCGCGGCATCAGCTTCTTGGGCGCGGCCGGGTCCAGGAAGCCGATGTGGGTCAGCGCCTGCTCCCAGTGCCCCAGCATGCCCTGGACCTGGGCCATGTCGGCGCGGTGCACCTCGGGCGTGTGCTCGACCACGGGGAAGCCGCCCAGCGCCAGGCGCCACTCATAGGCCACGACCTGGATGGCCGCACCCAGATTCAGCGAGCCGAACTGCGGATTGGACGGAATCGACAGCGCCACGTCACAGCGGTAGACATCGTCATTGCTCATGCCGAAGCGCTCGCAGCCGAACAGAAAGGCCACGCCCTTCTGGTTGCAGGCCGCACCGGCCGTGGGCTGGTTATCGCTCATCTCAGCCTCATCCCCGGCCGGAGAGCGCTTATCCAGCGCCCCTTTGAGGAGCAGCTCGAAATGCTCGCGCGGCGTGCGCGTGGGCGGGCCGAAGTCGCGCGGCGTCATGGCCGTGGCGCACATATGGCTGATGCCGTCCAGCGCCTCCTCCAGCGTCTCGACCACGCGGGCGTTGGCCAGCACGTCGAGTGCGCCGCTGGCCCGCTGTATGGTTTCCTCCTTGCGCAGCACGTTGTTGTAGCGCGGGCGCACCAGCACCAGGTCGTCGAAGCCCATGGTCTTGAGCGCGCGCGCCGCAGCGCCCACATTGCCCGCATGGCTGGTTTCAATCAATACGAAACGG
>JAFAIY010000345.1 GCA_019236485.1 Comamonas sp.
AAAAAAATCCCCCGTTCACTTGAATGAACGAGGGACGTGAATGCAGCGGGTTCCATGCGTAACGCCCCCGCGGCAGGTTGGCAAAGCTGTGTCAGGCGATAGCAGCCTCTCTGGCCTCGGGCCTGGACTCCGAGATGCGCTTGAGCACACGGGGAATGATCAGCACGGCCAGCACGATGATGATCAGCGTCAGCGACATGGGACGCTGGAGGAAGATCATCCAGCTGCCTTCGCCGATGGAGACCGCATTGCGCATCTGTGCTTCGGCCAGAGGGCCCAGGATCATGCCCACCACCACGGGAGCCGTGGGGAAGTCGAAGCGGCGCATGATCACGCCCAGCACGCCGATGCCGTAGAGCAGGAACAGATCGAAAGCGCTCTGGCGCATGCCGTAGGCACCCACGGTGGCGAAGATCAGAATGCCCGCATACAGCTGGGGGCGCGGAATCTTCAGCAGCTTGACCCACAGGCCCACCATGGGCAGATTCAGCACCAGCAGCATCACGTTGCCGATATACAGCGAGGCGATCAGCGCCCAGACCAGGGCCGCGGAGCTGGTGAACAGCTGCGGGCCGGGGTTGATGCCGTAGTTCTGGAACGCGCCCAGCAGCACGGCCGTGGTGTTGCTGGTGGGAATGCCCAGGGTCAGCAGCGGGATCAGGGCCGCCGTCACCGTGGCGTTGTTGGCGGCCTCGGGGCCGGCCACGCCTTCGATGGCGCCGCTCTTGCCGAACTCTTCCTTGTTCTCGCCCTTGGCCAGCTTCTTTTCCGTCGCATAGCTGAGGAAGGTCGGGATCTCGGTGCCGCCGGCCGGGATGCAGCCGAACGGCGTGCCCAGCAGCGTGCCGCGGATCCAGGCGGGCCAGGAACGCTTCCAGTCGCGGCGGCTCATGTGCACGCGGGTCAGCTTGTTCTGCGACTCCTCGACCTTGCCTTCATAGAGCGCCGCATACAGCACCTCGGCCACGGCAAACAGGCCCACGGCCACCAGCACGATATCGATGCCGTCCAGCAGCTCCATCTGGCCGCCCGTGTAGCGGGCCGCGCCCGAGATCTGGTCCATGCCGATCAGGCCCGCCGCCAGACCCACGAACAGCGAGGTCATGCCGCGCAGCGAGCTCTGGCCCAGCACGGCGCTCACCGTGGTGAAGGCCAGCACCATGAGCATGAAGTACTCGGGCGGTCCCAACTTGACGGCGAAGTCGGCCACATAGGGAGCGAACAAGGTCACCACCACCGTGGCAAAAGTGCCGGCCACGAAGGAGCCTATGGCCGCCGTGGCCAGCGCGGCGCCGGCCCGGCCGCTCTTGGCCATCTTGTTGCCTTCCATGGCCGTGACCATGGAGGCGGTCTCGCCCGGCGTGTTCAGCAGGATGGAGGTGGTGGAGCCACCGTACATCGCGCCGTAGTAGATGCCGGAGAAGAAGATCATGGATGCGGTCACATCCACCTTGGCCGTGATCGGCAGCAGCATGGCCACGGCCACGGCCGGACCGATGCCGGGCAGCACGCCCACGGCCGTGCCCAGCGCGCAGCCCACCAGGGCCCACAGCAGATTGACGGGAGTGATGGCCGTGGCAAAGCCGGCCAGCAAAGCGTTGAAGATATCCATTACAGCCACCCCGTTTCAGTCAAACCAGGCAGATTGATGGCCAGGAACTTGGTAAACATCCAGAAGACCGGCGCGGAAATCAGCAGCCCAGTGATCACATCCCAGACCCAGGTGCCGACCGATGCGGCCTCGGGCTGCTTGGCCGCACGGCGCAGGCCTTGCACGGCCAGCACATAGCAGACGGTGCAGCTGAGGATGAAGCCCAGCTTGCCGATCAGCGCGGCATTGACCAACAGGCCGGCCGAGACCCAGACGAAGGGCAGGATGTCGGCCTTGGCCTGGCCGCCGGGATCGGCCGCATGGCGGAAACCGCCGGTTCGGGCCTCCCAGACCAGCAGCGCACCGCAGATGCCCAGCACCACGGCACACAGCCAGGGCAGGAAGTTGGGACCCACGCCGCCGTAACCGGAATCGGCCGGGATCTGCAGCGCGCCCACGGCCAGGCCCACGGCGACCAGCAGCACGCCACCGCCCACGATGGTCTGCGCCATGCTGGACGGCACATTGGGGCTTGGTGGCTCGCTAGGGTCTGCATAGGCCGAAACCTGCGCGGCCTCGGCGGCCCTGGCAAGATTTTGGAATGACTCAGACATGATGGAGTTGCTTGATTTCAATGATTTTTGGAACTCGTCAGAGCGGCTCCGCCCTGGCCCTGCAGACCCTGGCGCAGCAGCCCCCACGCATCACGGGGCTGCACAAACCCTGGCCTGGCCTTGCGGCCAAGCCATGCATCTGTGCAATGGAAAAACATGCAGAACGGCAAAGAGATAAAGGGCGGCAGCTGCGCCGCGCCCGCGTCCCGCGAAACAGAGACAGGCCCCGGCCGCGAGGCCAGGACCCAGGATCATCAGATCATGCCGGACTTGGCCATGGTGGCGCGCAGGCTGGCGAACTCGTCGTCCACGAACTTGGCAAAGGCATCGCCGGCCAGCCATGCAGGCGTCCAGTCGTTCTTCTGCAGCGCTTCGGCCCAGGCCTTGCTCTTGCTGGCCTTCTCGATCTGGGCGATCAGCTCGTCGCGCTGAGCCTTGGAGATGCCGGGAGCGCCGTAGACGCCGCGCCAGTTGCCGATCTCCACATTGATGCCCTGCTCCTTGAGCGTGGGGATGTTGGCCGCCGCGCCCTTGAGGCGCTGGCCGGAGGTCGCGCCGATGGGCTTCATCTTGCCGGTGCTGATGTACTCGGCGAACTCGCTGAAGCCGCTGCCGCCCACGGTGACGTTGCCGCCCAGGATGGCCGAGATCGCCTCACCGCCCCCACGGAAAGCCACGTAGTTGATCTTGGCCGGGTCCACGCCCACTTCACGCGCAATCATGGCCGCCGCGATGTGCTCGGTAGAGCCGCGCGAGCCGCCGCCCCATTTGATGGAGCCGGGGTCCTTCTTGAGCTGGGCGATCACCTCGGCCATGTTCTTGTAAGGCGAGTTGGCGGGCAGCACGAACACGTTGTACTCGCTGGTCAGGCGCACCAGAGGCGTGGCCTGGCTCAGGTTCACGGGCGGCTTGCCCGTGATGATGCCGCCCAGCATCACCGCGCCCATCACCATCATGGCGTTGGCGTCACCCTTGCTGCCGTTGACGAACTGGGCCAGGCCGATCGCGCCGGCCGCACCACCCTTGTTGTCGTACGTGACCGAGGAAGCCACACCCGCGTCCTGCAGCGCCTTGCCCAGGGCGCGGCCCGTGGTGTCCCAGCCGCCGCCGGGATTGGCGGGCAGCATCATCTTGACGGCTGCCGCCGCCTGTGCCGACAGGGGCAAGGCTCCGGCAGCGGCCAGGGCCGCCAGAGACTTCAGAAACATGTCACGACGCATGGTGTACTCCTTATGTAGTTGGTGACGCAGATGATGGACAGCCTGCCTGTCAAATAGCTGTCCAAGAACCTAGGGCAATCCCTAGATAGACAGGGATACTTTCGCCGCTGGCCGGCAACGCGGTGGCAGGATGCTATGTTCGGCGCCATGCAATTGCTGCTTGTTGAAGATGACTCCGCCATGCGCACCACGCTGCAGCGCACGCTGATGCGCCGCGGCATGCATGTGAGCGTGGCCTCGGACGGCCCCAGCGCCCTGGCCCACTGGCTGGCGCGCGAGCCCGATGCCGTGGTGCTGGACCTGAGCCTGCCGGGCCTGGACGGGCTGCAGGTGCTGGAGCGCGCGCGCGCCCAGGGCCTGCGCACGCCGGTGCTGATCCTCACCGCACGCGGCACCGTGGGCGACCGCGTGCTGGGCCTGAACGCCGGCGCCGATGACTACCTGGCCAAGCCTTTCGATCTCGACGAGCTCGAGGCCCGCCTGCGCGCCCTGCTGCGCCGCAGCCACGACAGCTTCACACCCAAGTCGACCCCCGAGACCATCCAGCTGGGCGCATTGCGCTACGAAAAAGAAAGCGGCGCGCTCTATCTGCACGATGCGGTGCTGGAGCTCACGCCGCGCGAGCTGGCCATGATGCATGCGCTGCTGGCCCGGCCCGGCCATGCGGTGAGCAAGGAGCGCCTGTTCAGCCTGGTCTTTCCCGGCGAGGCCGATGTGCAGTATGAGGCCGTGGAAGTGGTGGCTTACCGCCTGCGCAAGAAGCTTGCCGGCACCGGTCTGCAGCTGGTCACGCTGCGCGGGCTCGGCTATCTGATCAAGGCCGAGGGCGGGGCATGACAGGTGGCAGCCAGCCCGCGTTGCAGCGCCTCTCGCCCTGGTCCTTGCGGCGCCTGCTGCTGACCGGCATTTTGCTGCCGGTGCTGCTGCTGATCGCGCTCAATGCCTGGAGCCTTTACCAGCAGACCCTGTCCTCGCTGCATACCGCCTACGACCGGACCCTGCTGGCGTCAGCCAAGAGCATCAGCGAGCAGATCGGCGTCACCGGCTATGACGATCAGGCGCAGCTGCGCGCCATCGTGCCCTATTCGGCGCTGGAGATCTTCGAGGCCGACAACCAGAGCCGCATGTTCTACCGCGTCTCCACGCTGGACGGCAAGCTGATCTCGGGCTTCGAGGAGTTGCCCATGTGGCACGGCAAGATTCCGCAGCGTCCGCCCTATGCGGCGCTGGTGGATTTCTATGACGCCGAGTTCCGCGAGCACCCGGTGCGCGTGGCCGTGCTGCTGCAGCCCGTGGCCAGCGCCACCGGGCGCGGCATGGCCGTGATACAGGTGGCCGAAACCCTGGAGCTGCGTGAGACCCTGGCCTTGCAGATTCTGCGCGACACCTTGATCCGCCAGGCCCTGCTGGTGCTGGTGGTAGCGCTCATCGTCATCATCGTGGTGCAGCGTGCGACCCGGCCCATACGCCAGCTCAGCCAGGACTTGCAGGAACGCGCGCAGGGCGATCTGAGCCCGCTCAACGCCCCCGAGGCGCCGCGCGAGGTGCAGCCGCTGCTGGATGCGACCAACCAGACCATGGAGCGGCTGCGCCGCCTGCTCGACAACCAGCAGCGCTTTGTGCGCGATGCCTCCCACCAGCTGCGCACGCCGCTGGCCGTGCTCAAGGCCCAGGTGCAGTCCGCCAAGCGCGGCGATCTGCCGCCCGCGCAGGCCTTCGAGGAAATCGACGATACCGTGGACCGGGCCACGCGCGTGGCCAACCAGATGCTGGCCCTGGCCAAGGTGGAGCAGCTGCGCCAGGAAGACTCCGCCCAGTCCGGCCTCAGCGCGGCCTGGCTGGACGAGGTGGTGCGCGACGCGGCGCTGGAGCTCTCGCCGCTGATCGCCAACCACGACATGGATTTCGCCATCGAAACCCAGGCCTGCTGCGTTCCCGCCCATGAATGGATGCTGCGCGAGCTGACCCGCAATCTGCTGCACAACGCGATCCGGCATACGCCGCAGGGCGGCCATCTGCAGGTGGACGTGCGCCAGCACCAGGGCCGGGCGCTGCTGTGCATAGAGGACAGCGGCAGCGGCATCGACGACGAGCTGGCCCAGCGCCTGTTCCTGCCTTTTTCGGCGGGCAATGCGCGCAGCGGCTCGGGACTGGGCCTGGCCATCTGCCAGGAAATCGTCCAGGCCCTGGGCGGCAAGATAGAGCTGCGCAATCTGCAGGATGCGCAGGGGCGGGTGCGCGGCCTGCAGGCCCGCGTGCAGCTGCCGCTGTGCAGCGCCGAGGCCGAAACTCCAGACCACAATCCGCAAGCCAGTTGAGTTGACATCCGCTCGCGGGAGCAAAATATCGGTATGAGCGAAATTCCATCCATGCGTCTGGACAAATGGCTGTGGTGTGCGCGGTTCTACAAGACGCGCAGCCTGGCCGTGGAAGAGATTGGCAGAGGCCGCGTCACCGTCAACGGCGCCAATGCCAAGGCCTCGCGCGAAATCCGTGTCGGCGACAGCATTCAGCTGCGCCAGGGCAATGTCCCCAAGGAGGTCATAGTGCGCGGCCTCAGCGGCATGCGCGGCCCGGCGCCCGTGGCCCAGCAGCTGTATGAGGAAACCGCCCAGAGCATTGCCACGCGCGAGCAGCTGGCCGAGCAGCGCCGCCTCGCGCCCGAACCCGCGGCCAGCCTGGCCGCCCTGCACACCGGCCGCCCGACCAAGCGCGACCGCCGCGAGATCGACCGCGTGCGCCAAGACAGCGGCTGGGGCGACCGCTGGAGCGCCTCCATAGACGATTGAAGGTCAGCTGCCCCTGCAAAGACACGCACACCGGCGCGTCCCCATCGGCTTACCATCTTCTGAGCAAGCCTGACCGCCCTCTCATCCCCACATTCCGGCCTCGGCCATGCCGGTATCCGGATGCATTCCTGAAATAAGAGCTGCCAGCGCTTGATGAGCCTGTATTTGAAGGAACTTCTTGGCTTTAATTCCTTCAATACCAGCGAACATAGCTCTCTTTTATATAGCTACCCTGCTGCAAGCGCCCAGCCTTCGATCTGGCACGGGCGCTCTTCCCTTCTGTATCTCGCATGCCATCCGCTTTCACTCGGTCTGCCCCCGCTTTTCCCGCAATCTCTGTCCCAGGCTTGGCGCGCTATGCCGCCTTCGCCCTGCTATCGGCCGCTTCCATCGCCTGCACGGCCAAGACGCCGCAGAGTCCGGCACCTGCGAACCTGCAGGCTGCGGCCATCCAGAACCCGACTCGCAGCACCCAGGGCTTTAGCCAATGCCCACAATTTTTCGCCGGCGGCAAGCCGCCGGTGCTCGGTGATCAGCCCAAGCTGCGCGCGCTTTGCTATGACGCTTTTGCCGTGCTGCACAGCGGCCAGAGCAAGACCCCGGTCTTTGTGGCCCAGCGCCTGAACAAGGAGCTGGTCGATGATGCCGACGAGAAGCGCACCAACAAGTTCTTCAGCGATGCCCGCCTGCCCCGCGACGAGCGCGCCGAACTTGAGGACTACAAGCGCTCCGGCTATTCGCGTGGCCATATGGCGCCTGCGGGCGACATGCCTACCGCCCAGGCCATGGCGCAGAGCTTTTCCCTCGCCAACATGGTGCCGCAGTCCAGCAAGCAAAACAGCGGCCCCTGGGCCCGCATCGAGAAGGACACGCGCCGCTATGCCCAGCGCGCGGCAGGAGATGTCTACGTCATCACCGGCCCGGTGTTTACCGAGGATGCGGCCACCGTGGGCGCCAATCATGTGCGCGTGCCCAGCTTTCTCTACAAGCTGGTCTATGACGCCCAGAGCCAGCGCGCCTGGGCTCACTGGCAGGCCAATGACGATGCGGCACGCGTCAGCCAACCCATCAGCTATGAAGAGCTGGTGCGCCGCACAGGGATTGAATTCCTGCCCGGCACGGCGTTGCAGAGCTCGGGCAAATTCCAGCATGCGGCCGGTGCCAGCACCGTGCTGCAGCGCTGAAGCTGCCCATAAAACAACCAAGGCCTGCCGCGCATGGGCTAGGCAGGTCTTTTTCAGGGTGAGCGCGGCTTATTTGCCGGGCTTGAGCAGCTCCAGCTCCTCGGCCGTCAGCCAGCGCCACTGTCCCGCGGCCAGATCGTCGGCCAGCACCAGTCCTCCTATCTTCCAGCGGTGCAGGCCTTCCACGCGGTTGCCCACCGCGGCCAGCATGCGCTTGACCTGATGGTATTTGCCCTCGGTCAGCGTCAGATCCAGCACATGGCTGTCTATCTGCTCGCAAGCCGCGGCCTTGACCGGCTTGGGATCGTCATCGAGCACCACGCCATCCAGCAGGCGCTGCACCTGCTTGGCATCCACCGGATGCTTGCAAGTCACCCGGTAAACCTTGGAGACATGCTTCTTGGGCGAAGACATGCGGTGAATGAACTGGCCATCGTCGCTGAGCAGCAGCAGCCCCGTCGTGTCCTGATCCAGGCGTCCGACGGCCTGCACGCCCTGAACCGCCCCCTTGTTGGGACGCAGGCGCAGCGGCGCGGGCAGCAAGGTATAGATGCTGGGATAGGCCGAAGGCTTTTGCGAGCACTCGGTGCCCGCGGGCTTGTTCAGCAGCACATAGCCCAGCGTGTGGTATTCCCACTCCACGCCCTGCACCTTGAAGCGCAGGCCTTCGGGGTCGAGATCCAGCGTGGAATCCAGCGTCTTCTCCCACGCGGCGGTCTCGGGGTTCCAGAGCTCGACCCAGCCCTGCTGCACCAGACCGGAGCACACGCGGCGAATGCCGAAGCCCTGTGAATACAACATGTCCTGCAGCTGCATGCTCAATCCTTTCCCGGCTCATCCGCCATGTGGTCGATATCTCGATTTATCAAATAAAAAACCCCGCAGCCTTGAGGACTGCGGGGTTTTCACTGTAAGAGCCTGACGATGACCTACTTTCACACGGGAACCCGCACTATCATCGGCGCAAAGTCGTTTCACGGTCCTGTTCGGGATGGGAAGGAGTGGGACCAACTTGCTATGGTCATCAGGCATAAACTTTTTGTC
>JAFAIY010000350.1 GCA_019236485.1 Comamonas sp.
CTGCGCCCAGCCACCTGGCCATGGCACGCCAGCGCCATGCCGACACGAGGTTCGAGGCGATGGAGAGCAGAAAGCCCGCCAGCAGCCACCATGGACTGGCCTGCTGCAGCCGTCCCCAGAGCTGGACAGGATTGGCGAAATAGACAACGACGGCCAGCAAGGCCATGCCCATCAGGGCACGCACAACAGCTTTACGCGCCTTGCTCACAATACGGGGGACGCAATTCTCGCGATCTGTGCTTCGGGCTCCGGATCAACCGTTCCATACTCCTTGGCGTAGTACTGCAGGCCGCTGCCGGACTCGTAATAGATACGGGTCAGCAGCTCGCCGATCAGACCCGCGGCGATGAACTGCATGCCCATCAGCACCAGCATGACGCCGGCCATCAGCAAGGGACGACCGCCGATGGACTCGCCCATGATTTTTTCGACCAGCAGCCACAGCAGGATCAGGAAGCCGGGAGTCGCCATCCACAGCCCCATGCCGCCAAAAGCGTGCAGCGGACGCTGGCGAAAGCGCATGAAAAAGACGATGAAGATCAGATCCAGAATCACCCGGAAGGTGCGATCGATACCGTACTTGGAGACGCCGCGTGTGCGCGCGTGGTGACGCACCGGTACCTCGGCGATGCGTGCACCCGCATCGCGCGCCAGAGACGGGATGAAACGGTGCATCTCGCCATATAGGCGGATGCGGTCGATGATTTCTCGGCGATAGGCCTTCAATGCGCAGCCATAGTCGTGCAGCTGCACATTGGTGAACTTGGAGATCAGGCGGTTGGCCAGCACGGACGGAAGACGGCGCGACAGCGCCTTGTCCTGGCGATTCTTGCGCCAGCCCGAGATCATGTCCACATCGGGATCGCTCGCCAGCCGTTCCAGCAGCAGCGGGATATCACCGGGTTCGTTCTGCAGGTCGGCATCCAGGGTCACCACATAGCGACCACGCACACGGTCAAAGCCCGCTTGCAGTGCACTGGACTGGCCGTAGTTGCGCACCAGGCAGACGGCGCGCACCCAGGAATGCTGCTCCGCCAGCTCGCGCAGGCGCTTGGCGCTTCCGTCCGTCGATCCATCGTCCACCGCAATGAGTTCATAGCTCAGCGGCTGCGCGCTCATGGCGGCATCGATGCGCGCCACCAGATCGGGCAGATTATCGAACTCGTTATAGACGGGGACAACGATGGAAACTTCGGGAATTGAATCGTGCACGGACTTCATGCTCAACATTTGGATAACAGTCACCTATACTAACTGAATACCCTAGGTGCCATTTCCGCCAGGCTCAGGTCTGGCCCATGCAGGCATGCGCAAACGTGAGCGCACGCTCCCGACTCCTTGCGCACCTGCCAAACGCTATGGCATCCACCACCACTGACTCCCCCCGCCACGACTGGCAACAGGCGCTGTACGCCAAACCCTGGCTAGGCCTGCTGCTGCTGGCCTGCGCCCACATCCTCTCACGCACCCTGATTTCGTCAGGCATGAAGTGGGACGAGTCCGAGCAAATTCTCTGGGCCCAGCATCTGGCCCTGGGCTATGGCCCCCAGCCCCCGCTCTACAGCTGGCTGCAATGGGCGGTCTGCCAGGTGCTCGGCCCTTCGGTGCTGGCTCTGGCGGTGCTCAAGCACGCGCTGATTGCGCTGACCTACTGCCTGGCCTGGCTGGCCGGCCGGCAGCTCCTCAGCGACAAGGGTGCATGGTGGGTCGCGGCAGGCCTGCTGCTGATGCCGCCCTTTGGCTGGGACTCCCTGCGTGACCAGACCCATACCGTGATGGTGACCGCAATGACCATGGGCCTGTGGTGGGCCGTGCTGCGCCAGGTCCGGCGGCCGCAGCCCGTCAACTTTGTGCTGATCGGCCTGTTCTGCGGCCTGGGCATGCTGTCCAAATACAGCTATGCCATGCTGATCGGCGCGTTGTTCATCGCCTCCATGACGGTGGCCCCGGTGCGCTCCGCCATCTTTGCCAAGGGCTGGTGGCTGGCCCCGCTGGTGGGTCTGCTGCTGTTTGCGCCCCATGCCTCCTGGCTGGCCTCGCACTGGAGCATGGCCACGACCGAGACCGTGCAGAAGATGTCGATTTCTGCCGAAGTCTCCCGCCTCAAGGGCCTGGGCAATCTGGCCACGGCCCTGCTGGCCACCCTGGGCCTGTGGCTGATCTCGGTGTTGCTGAGCTATAGATCCAGGCTCTGGACCGCCACGCAGTCCACGCCGCCGGCAACCCGCTCATGGGCCTGGCCCCTGCTGCAGCGCTATCTGCTCATCATCGCGGCCTGTCTGCTGGCCATGGTGCTGGCGGCCGACGTGACGGATTTCAAGCAGCGCTGGATGCTGCCCCTGACGGCGATCGCCCCCCTGGCCCTGTATGTCTGGCGCCCGGCCCTGCTGGAGCAAAACGTGGGACGCAGCTTCACGGCCATCGTCCTCGTATTTGCCCTGGTATTTCTGGCCATGGCCACCTTGCGACCCTGGAACGGCGGCCGCAAGAACGACCCCGATGAGCTCAACCACCCGGTCAAGGCCCTGGCCCGGGAGCTGCGCAGCGCCGGCTATGACGGCCAGGGCGTGATCGTCGGCTCCGACCACATGATTGCCGCCATGCTGCATTCGCAGTTCCCGCACAGCTATGCGCTGGGCTGCTCTGACGGCAGACAGCTGCAGCAATGCCTGGCACAGGCCAAGGCTCCCACTGCCACCGCACTGCTGCTGATCACGCGTGCGGACAAGCCCGTGCCGGGCTGGTGGGACGGCGTGTTCACGCAGCTGCCAAAAACCACGATCCGAACGCTGAGCATTCCCTTTGAAAAAATGCCGGCCAGCGCAACTCCTGCGCAATACCAATACGTCTGGATTGCCCCATGAATCCTGTTTTGATCACCGGCTGTGCCGGTTTCATCGGCATGCATTGCGCCAAGCGACTGCTGGAGCAAGGCGTGCCCGTCGTCGGCATCGACAACCTCAACCACTACTACGACGTGGCGCTCAAGCACGCGCGTCTGGACCAGCTGCGCCCGTATGCCGACTTCCGCTTCGTGGAGCTGGATGTGGCCGACCGCCCTGGCATGGAGCGGCTGTTTGCCGAAGTGGCTCCCGGCAAGGTACTGCATCTGGCGGCCCAGGCCGGCGTGCGCTATTCGATCGACCAGCCCGACGATTACACCGACTCCAATCTGCTGGGCTTCGGCAATATCTTGCAGGGCTGCCGCAAGCAGCAGGTGCAGCACCTGGTCTATGCCAGCAGCTCCAGCGTCTATGGCGGCAATACCAAGATGCCGTTTGCCGAAAGCGATGCGGTGGACCACCCCATCAGCTATTACGCGGCGACCAAGAAGGCCAACGAGCTGATGGCCCATACCTATTCCCATCTCTACGGCATTCCGACCACGGGCCTGCGCTTCTTCACGGTCTACGGTCCCTGGGGCCGCCCCGACATGGCCTTGTTCAAGTTCACCCAGGCCATGCTGGCAGGCGCCACCATAGACGTCTATGGCGAAGGCAAGCTGGTGCGCGACTTCACCTATATCGATGACATCGTCGAAGGCATCATGCGCGTGCTGGACAAGCCCGCCACGGCCGATGCCGGCTATGACAGCCAGCACCCCAACCCCGGCACCAGCACGGCGCCCTACCGCATCTTCAATATCGGCAACAACTCGCCGACCCTGCTGATGGACTACATCGCGGCGCTCGAGGGCGCGCTGGGCATCACGGCCGACAAGCGCATGCTGCCCATACAGCCCGGCGACATGCACAGCACGGCGGCCGACACCCGGGCCCTGCAGGCCTGGGTGGACTTTGCGCCGGCCATGCCGGTCGGCACCGGCGTGCAGCATTTTGTGGACTGGTATCGTTCTTTTTATCGCGTATGAAAGTCACTGTTTTTGGTACCGGCTATGTCGGTCTGGTGCAAGGCGCCGTCTTGGCCGATGTCGGCCATCAAGTGCTTTGTGTGGATGTGGACGCACAAAAGGTCGCGGCGCTCCAGGCCGGACAGATCCCGATTCATGAGCCGGGCCTGGATGCCCTGGTCATCAACAACCAGCAGCTCGGCCGGCTGCAGTTCACCACCAATGCCGAGGAAGGCGTCGCGCACAGCGAGCTGATCTTTCTGGCCGTGGGCACGCCGCCCGACGAGGACGGCAGCGCCGACCTGCAATATGTGCTGGCCGTGGCCCAGACCATTGCCCGGCATATGGACGGCCCGCGCATCGTGATCAACAAATCCACGGTTCCCGTGGGCACGGCGGACAAGGTCTCGGCCGTGATCGCGGCAGGACTGGAGCAGCGCGGCGTCCAATACCCGTTCGACGTGGTCTCCAACCCCGAATTCCTCAAGGAAGGCGCGGCCGTGGGCGACTGCCAGCGCCCGGACCGCATCATCATCGGTACCGGCAATCCCGCCTCCGAAGCCAAGCTGCGCGAGCTCTATGCGCCCTTCAATCGCAACCACGACAAGATCGTGGTGATGGATGTGAGAAGCGCCGAGCTGACCAAGTACGCGGCCAATGCCATGTTGGCGACCAAGATCAGCTTCATGAACGAGATCGCCAATCTGGCCGAACGCCTGGGCGCCAACGTGGAGGCCGTGCGCCGCGGCATAGGCAGCGATCCGCGCATCGGCTACCACTTCATCTATCCGGGCGTGGGCTATGGCGGCAGCTGCTTCCCCAAGGATGTGAAGGCCCTGATCCACACGGCCAAGGAAGTGGATTTCGAGCCCCTGCTGCTCAATGCCGTGGAAGACCGCAACCACGCCCAGCGCCATGTGCTGTTCGAGCGCATCCAGGCCTTCTACGGCGGCGAGCTCCAGGGCAAGACCGTGGCGCTCTGGGGACTGGCGTTCAAGCCCAATACCGACGATATGCGCGAGGCCCCCAGCCGCAATCTGCTCGAAGCCCTCTGGGCCGCCGGAGCCAGGGTCCGGGCCTATGACCCCGTGGCCATGCAGGAAGCGCTGCGCATCTACGGCGAACGCGCTGATCTGCAGCTGGTGGACGGCCCGCTGGCCGCGGTGCAAGGCGCCGACTGCCTGGCTATAGTCACCGAATGGCAGGTCTTCCGCGCCCCCGACTTCGAGCTGCTGGCCAAAACCCTGGGCGACAGAATGATCTTCGACGGCCGCAATCTTTATGACCCCGCATTGCCCGCCAGCCATGGCCTGGGCTATGTCTCCATAGGCCGCCCCGCACACCAGCCGCGCTGAAACAACAAAGCCCTGCAGGCCATGACCTGCAGGGCTTGGTGAAGCCACGACCTAGGCCAGCGACAGCTCGATCACAAAGCTCGCGCCAGGCTGGCCGTCCAGTCTGGCTTCGCAGCGCGCGCTGCCGCCATGGCGTTCGGCGATAGAGCGCACCAGCGACAGGCCCAGGCCCACGCCACCGGAGCGCTCGCTGGCACCGGGCAGCCGGTAGAACTTTTCGAAGATCCGTTCGCGCTGCGGCTCGGGCACACCGGGGCCATGGTCTTCCACGCGGATCATGGCCGTGCGGCCCTGCCGCGCAAGCGAGAGCGTGATCTCGCCCTGGCTGTAGCGGCGCGCGTTCTCCAGCAGATTGCGCACGGCGCGGCGCAACAGCCTGGAGACGCCCTGCACCTCCAGCGGGCCATCGGTCTGCAGGTCCAGCTCGGCGCCGATGCGCGCGCATTCCTCGGCCGCCAGGCCGATCAGGTCCACGGACTCCACCGTGCCCACATCCACCTCGCGCGAGTCCAGGCGGCTGGCCAGCAGGATCTCGTCGACAAGCTGATCGAGCTCCGTGATGTTGCGCTGTATCTCGGCCTTGGAGCGCGCGCTGGCCGGGTCGTCGCCCATGAACTCCAGACCCATGCGGATGCGCGTGAGCGGCGAACGCAGCTCATGCGAGGCATTGGCCAGCAGCGACTTGTGCGAGGTGACCAGCGCCTCGATGCGCGCGGCCGCGGCATTGAACTGATGCGCGAGATCGGCCACTTCATCATGGCCATGCTCGGGCACGCGCACCGACAGATCGCCCTCGCCGAAGCGCTTCACGCCACGCTGCAGGCTTTCCAGCCGCTTGAGCAGGCGGCGGATGATGGGGAACACGCCGACCACCACCGCCACGCCCACCAGCCCCAGCATCCACAGAAAGCCGAAAGGCGGACGCAGCCAGAACGCGACCGCACCGTCGCGCGGCGGCGGACGCCCTTCGCGCCATTCGCGCGGCGCCAGCCACAGCTGATAGGTCTTGTCATCGTTGCCGGTGATTTCAAAGCGCACGCCGTCGCCGGGCAGGCCCGGCACGCGGGTGGCCCGGCCTTCGACCAGCACCTCGCCATCGGGGCCGTTCATGACCATCTCGCGCGACGGCGGCGTGGCGCTGTTCTGCGCGCGCTGCTCCTCGGCAATCTTCCAGGCCCAGGCCACGCACAGCGTCAACGCCGCCACGCCGACCACCACGGCCAGCCAGATGCGCAGATACAGGCGCTGGGAAAAAACATGGAGCAGCTTCATCAGTCTTGCTGCTTGGCAAACACATAGCCCACGCCGCGTACGGTCAGGATGCGCTTGGGGTTCTTGGGATCGGCCTCGATCGCCGCGCGGATACGGCCCATGTGCACGTCAATGGAGCGGTCGAAGGCTTCCAGCTCGCGGCCGCGCACGGCCTCCATGATCTGGTCGCGCGTCAGCACCCGGCCCGCGCGCTCGGCCAGCGCCACCAGCAGGTCGAACTGGTAGGAGGTCAGCTCGGCGGCCTGATCGCTCACGGCGACGGTGCGCGCATCGCGGTCTATCTCCAGGCTGCCAAAGCGCATCACGGCAGTGGACGGCGCCGGGCCTTCGCTGCCCTTGCGGCGCAGAATGGCGCGGATGCGGGCCAGCAGCTCGCGCGGCTCGAAAGGTTTGGGCAGATAGTCGTCGGCGCCGAGCTCCAGGCCGATGATGCGGTCCATGGGGTCGCCCTTGGCCGTCAGCATCAGCACCGGCACCTGCGCGGTGGAGCCCGGCATGGAGCGTATGCGGCGGCAGACCTCCAGCCCGTCCATATCGGGCAGCATCAGGTCCAGGATCACCAGATCGGGCGGCTCGGACACCGCGCCGTCCGTCGGCTGCAGCCTCTCCAGGCCGCTTTTGCCATCGGCCATATGGGCCACTTCCAGGCCGTTGTTGCCCAGATAGTCGCCCACCATTTGCGCCAGGCGGACGTCGTCCTCAATCATCAGAAGTCGGTGCGTGCTCATAGAGGGCAGTGTAGTCATGCTCGCGCCTTGCTTTGGGTTCAAGGCCACATGCTGCAGCGCCCACGTGAGTTGCTCTTGTCTGCCGCGTAAAGTTGGGTAAACGCCCGCCCAGCAGCAAGAAAACCATAGCTAGCAGCGCTGGTGCATCAGGCGCTGGAGCCCAGTTTGACCTTGGACGCCAGATAGATCAGCAGCAGCACCGGCAGGCCCATCAGCGCCGTGGTGTGAAAAAACGCCTGGTAACCATAGGCATCCACGAAAGCCCCCGAGAAGCCGGCCAGCCATTTGGGCATGAGCAGCATCATGGAGCTGAACAGCGCGTACTGGGTCGCCGAGTACTGCACATTGGTCAGGCCCGAGAGATAGGCGATGAAGGCCGCGGAAGCGATGCCGCCCGACAGATTGTCGGCGCTGACCACCCAGACCAGCGCAAACACGTCATGGCCGCGCGTGGCCAGCCAGGCGAACAGCATATTGGTGCCGGCCGAGAGCACCGCGCCCAGCATGAGCACGCGCATCACGCCCCAGCGCACGGCCAGGGAGCCGCCCACAAAGCCGCCGGCCAGCGTCATGATGACGCCGAACACCTTGGTCACGGCCGCCACCTCGTCCTTGGTATAGCCCATGTCCACATAGAAGGGATTGGCCATGATGCCCATGACCACGTCGCTGACCCGGTACAGGCCGATCAGCGCCAGCAGCAGCAGCGCCTGCCAGCGGTAGCGGCCGATGAAATCGGCGAACGGCGCGATCAGCGCGCCCTTGATCCATTCGGCCGCATTGCGCGCCGGAGCCTGGGGCCTGGCTTCGGGCTCGGGCGACAGCAGCACCGTGACCATGCCCACCAGCATGCTCGCCGCCATCACCGTATACGCCACATGCCAGGCATGGACCACATAGCCCTGCAGCCCGCCCTGCACCTGCGAGGCCACCCAGAGCACGCCCGCGCCGGCCCAGATCATGGCCAGGCGATAGCCGGTCTGGTAGGTGGCGGCCAGGGCCGCCTGCTCCTCCAGCACGGCCGACTCGATGCGGTAGGCGTCAAGCGCGATGTCCTGCGTGGCCGAACCGAAGGCCACCAGCAGTGCGCACATGACCAGGGGTTGCAGCGCCTGCTTGGGGTCCATGAACGACATGCCCAGCAGCCCGGCCACGATCAGCAGCTGCGAAAACAGCAGCCAGCTGCGGCGCCGCCCCAGCATCCGGTTCAGCACGGGCAGCGGCAGCCTGTCCACCAGCGGCGACCAGACCCATTTGAACGCATAGGCCAGGCCTACCCAGCTCAGAAAGCCTATGGTGGTGCGGTCGATCTCGGCCTCGCGCAGCCAGAAGCTCAGGGTTCCCAGCACCAGCAGCAGCGGCAGGCCCGCCGAGAAGCCCAGGGCCAGCATGCGCAGGCTCGCGGGCCGGGCATAGACCTTGAAGGCCTGGCCCCAGCCGCGCTTCGGGGCGGCTTCTTCGGTGGTGTTGAGGGTGCTGGAAGTTTTGAACGACTCGGTCATGGTCTGGCTCTCTGGGCAGAGGGCATTATCGGTTGCCCATGGCCCGGCGCAGGCGCTACCATCGCCTACCCCGCCGCTTGGTCTATACGCACAGTGCCCATGAGCAAGGACTCGCCGCCCACCCGCCCCGTGCTTTTGCAAGCGCAGACCTCGGTGCGCCGCTACAGCGGCGAACACCAGGCCCATGCCCACGAGCATGCGCAGATTCTGTTCGCGCTGCGGGGCCGCATGGAGCTCGAGGTCGGCAGGCAGTCCGGCTTTGTGGACAGCGCCTGCGGCATGGTCATACCCGCGGGCACCGATCACGGCTATCTGGCCCAGCCCCAGACCCAGGTCTTCGTGATCGACGCGCCCATGGCGCCCGGCCTGGACAGGCTGCGCCGCTTCGCGGTCCCGCCGCCGCTGCGCTTTCCCGTCTCCAGCCTGTCGGCCGCGGCGCAGATGGCCCTGGTGCTGCAAGCCCCCACCCTGCTGCAGCGCCGCGGCCTGGACCTGCAATGGCTGCAGCAGCGGGTACAGGCGGCCCTGCACGAGAGCTGGCCCACGGCGCGGCTGGCCGAGCTGATGCATCTGAGCGTGGCCCAGTTCCATGCGCGCTTTGTGGAGCTCATGGGCAGCACGCCCCAGGACTGGCTGCGCGGCCTGCGCCTGGATGCGGCCACGCAGCAGCTCAGGCAGGGCGCGGCGCTGGAGCTCACCGCGCTGCGCTGCGGTTATGCCTCGGCCAGCGCCCTGGCCTATGCGCTGCGGCGCGAACGGGGTGTGACCTCGCGCCAGCTGCGCGCCACTCGCTGAGCCGCCCACCGCAAGCGTTTCTCGACAGTTGGGCCGCGGCGGGCCGCGCATGATGGCTGCATCATGTCTTCCGTCTCCACTCTCTCTTCTCCCGCACCCCGCGCCGCGCTGGGCCCCGTGGGTCTGGTGCTGGCCGCGGCCATGCTCTGGGGCACCACGGGCACGGCGCAGCACTTTGCGCCGGCTCAGCTCTCGCCCTACTGGGTGGGCGGCTTGCGCATGGCCATGGCCGCGCTGTTCTTCCTGGGCCTCACCCTGGTGCTGGACCGCGGGCGCCCGGCAGCGCCGCTGCGCTGGGGCCGGCTGCTGTTCTGCGGCCTGTGCATGGCCGTCTACAACCTCAGCTTTTTTGCGGGCGTGCGCGCCAGCGGCGTGGCCCTGGGCACGGCGCTGGCCATAGGCAGCGGCCCCATCTGGGCCGGGCTCATGCAGGCCGTGGTGCAAAAGCGCATGCCCGGCGCGCAATGGTGGCTGGGCACCTGCACAGGCGTGGGCGGCGGCGTTGTCATGGCCCTGGCCGCCACCGACCGCCAGCATCTGCCCTGGGCCGGCATGGCGCTGTGCCTGCTGGCCGGCCTGTCCTATGCGGCCTATGCGCTGGTCAACCAGGCCCTGGTGGTGCAGGGCCGTGTCGCCAGGGTCAATGCCTGGGTGTTCGGCTGCTCGGCCCTGATGTCCCTGCCCCTGGCCGCATGGCTGGGCGGGCCGCTGCATACCAGCGCCAGCGGCTGGGCCGTGGTGGTCTATCTGGGCATGGTGGCCACGGGCTTCGCCTATCTGCTGTTCTCCGTGGGCCTGCGCGGCATGTCGGCGGCCACGGGGGTGGCGCTGAGCAAGGCCGAGCCCATCACGGCCTTTCTGCTGTCGCTGCTGGTGGTGGGTGAACGCCCGGCCTGGTGGTCGGCCCTAGGCCTGCTGGGCGTGATAGCCGGCCTGTGGCTGGTGGTGCGGGCCGAGCGCAGCAGCCAGCAGCGGCCCGGCCTCGCATAGACTTGGCATATGCGCGCCCTCCTCTCTGCTCCTAACCTGTCTGCCCCCCGCTGCCTGATGCTGGCCCTGGCCTGCGCCGCGCTGCAGCCGGCCCAGGCCCAGGTGGATGTGGGCAATGCCTCGGTCATGCGGCGCCTGGTGCCCGCGGAAACCCTGGAGAACGCCGCCACGCAGCAGTACCAGGAGCTTTTGCAGCAGGCCAGGGCCCAGGGGGCTCTCGCAGGCAGCGACAGCGCCCAGCTTCAACGCCTGCGCGGCATTGCCCAGCGCCTGATTCCCTATGCGGCGCAATGGAATCCGCGCGCCAGCCAGTGGCGCTGGGAAGTCAATCTGATTGGCAGCAAGCAGATCAATGCGTTCTGCATGCCCGGCGGCAAGATCGCCTTCTACACCGGCATCATCGACCAGCTCAAGCTCAGCGACGACGAGATCGCCATGGTCATGGGCCACGAGATGGCGCATGCGCTGCGCGAGCATTCGCGCGAACAGCTGGCCAAGAACCAGGCCACCAGCATAGGCATATCGCTGGGCGCGCAGCTGCTGGGCCTGGGCGATATCGGCAGCGCCGCGGCGCGGTTTGGCGGGCAGCTGCTCAGCCTCAAGTTCAGCCGCGGCGACGAGAGCGAAGCCGATCTCGTGGGGCTGGAGCTGGCCGCCCGCGCAGGCTACAACCCGCAGGCCTCGGTCAGCCTGTGGCGCAAGATGGGCGAGGCCACGGGCAATGGCGGCATAGGCTTTCTCTCCACCCACCCCACGGGCCCGGACCGCATACGCCAGCTGGAAAGCAATGTGCCGCGCGTGATGCCCCTGTACGAGCAGGCCCGCCGCCGCTAGCCGCGCTCAGCAGCCGAGCTGTGCGCGCAGCTGCTCCAGGCTTTGCTCCAGGCTCTGGCCGCTGGTGTCGAGCAGGTGGTCGGCCTTGGAATAAAACGCCGAGCGCCCGTCCAGGATGCGACGCAGATCGTCCATGGCCTCGGGGTTGGCGGCCATGGGCCGGGTATCGCCCTGGGCCACGACACGTCCCATATGCTCCTCGGGCCTGGCCTGCAGCCAGACCGTGGTGCAGTGGCTGAGCAGCTCGTTGAAGGTCGCGGGGTCCGACACGATGCCGCCCGGCGTGGCGATCACCACATCGCTGTAGATCTGCACGGCCTCCTCCAGAGCCCGGCGCTCGTAGCGCCGGTAGGCGCCGGCGCCATACAGATCATAGATTTCGCGCACGCTGCAGCCGGCTACGCGCTCGATTTCCTGGTTCAGCTCCAGAAACGGCACGTTCAGATACTCGGCCAGCATGCGTCCCAGCGTGGACTTGCCCGCGCCGCGCAGGCCTATGAGCGCGATGCGCGAGCCGCGGTGCGGATCGCCGCTGGGCGCCGTGCCCAGGATCTCGCCCGCGGCCAGGCGCACGCGGTGCAGGTCCTGCTCGCTGCGGCCTTCGAGCAGCTCGCGCAGCAGCAGCCATTCGGCACTGGAGGCCGTCACATCGCCTAGCAGCTCGGCCATGCTGCACTGCAGCGCCAGCGCGATCTGGTGGAGCACCAGAATGGAGACATTGCCGGTGCCGTATTCGAGGTTGGCCAGATGCCGCTCCGACACCTGGGCGCTGGCAGCCAGATTGCGGCGCGTCAGGCCCCGGCGCGCGCGCAGATTGCGCACGCGCTCCCCCAATGCCTGCAGCAGCGGACTCTTGCCTGCCTCATCCCCTTCCGCCACGGATGCGGATGCCATGTCTAACTGATCCATAAAGCTCCCCAGAGGGCGTGAATGATAAACAGTCGGGGTTAACGCCAATCATGCAATATATTGCTTGACACTCAATTGTCACCTAATTATCTTTCGATTGCACGCACAATATTGCATGTTTCATCGAAGATTTGATGCTGATCAGAACAGCACTTCAGGAGACAACATGGCCGCCCCCACCGCCACGCCCGCGCTTGAGAGATTTCAACAGCTGGTCGCAACTGTCGCCCAGAGCCTGGACGGACGCGCTTTGGATGCCGGGCTCGCGGCCTGGCTCAATCAGCACTATGGTGCAGACAGCGCCTGGTACACCCAGATGCACGCGGCCTGTGCCAGCGGCGTGGCCCAGGGCTGGCTCTGCCAGCGCGAAAACGCGGGCATACGCTGGGGCCGCGTGTTCGAAGCCGGTCCCGCGCTCGGCGGCTTCTCGGTCGACGTGGTGCAGATGAAAGACCTTGCCGGACCGCACCATACCCACCCGCTGGGCGAGATCGATCTCATCCTGCCCATCACCCCCGGCGCGCTGTTCGACGGCCATCCTGCGGGCTGGTGCGTCTACGGCCCGGGCAGCGCCCACCGGCCCACGGTCAGCCGGGGCGAGGCCTGGGTGCTCTATCTGCTGCCAGCAGGGCAGATCCAGTTCACACGCGCTGCGGCCTGAAGCCGCGGCCCGCTTTCTTCCATTTGCAGAGGTTGAGGTCATGACTGAGTTACTTGCCAACCATGTTGCGGGCCGCTGGCAAACCGGCACCGGCCCGGGCAGCGCCTTGCTGGACCCGGTGCTAGGGACCGAGCTGGTACGCGTGGATGCCACGGGCCTGGATCTGGCGGCCGCCTTTGCGTTTGCGCGCGACACCGGCGGCAAGGCCTTGCGCGCCATGAGCTATGCGCAGCGCGCCAGGCGGCTGGCCGATGTGGCCGCCGTGCTGCAAAGCCACCGCGATGCCTATTACGCAATCTCCACGGCCAACAGCGGCACCGTGAAGAACGACACGGCTGTGGATGTGGACGGCGGCATCTACACCCTGGGCCAGTACGCCAAATGGGGGGCGGCTCTGGGTGACACCCGGCATCTCGACGATGGCGCGGCCGTGGCGCTGGCCAAGGAGGGCGCCTTCCAGTCCCGTCATCTTCAGGTGCCCACACGCGGCCTGGCCCTGTTCATCAACGCCTTCAACTTCCCGGGCTGGGGGCTGTGGGAAAAAGCCGCACCGGCCCTGCTCTCGGGCGTGCCCATCATCGTCAAGCCCGCCACGGCCACGGCCTGGCTCACGCAGCGCATGGTCCGGGATGTGATCGAGGCCGGCGTGCTGCCGCCGGGCGCGCTGTCCGTCATCTGCGGCAGCTCGGCCGGGCTGCTGGACCAGCTGCAGCCCATGGATGTGATCTCGTTCACAGGGTCGGCCGCCACGGCCGCCACCATACGCTCGCATGCGGCCATCACCCGCGATTCGGTGCGCTGCAATATCGAGGCCGACAGCGTGAACTGCGCGCTGCTGCTGCCCGGCCATGCGGCCGACAGCGAGGCCCTGGCCCTGCTGGCGCGCGAGGTGGCGCGCGAGATGACGGTCAAGTCCGGCCAGAAATGCACGGCCATACGCCGCGTGCTGGTGCCGCAGGCGCGGTATGACGAGCTGGCCCAGGCCATAGGCGCGCAGCTGGCCAAGGTCAGCGTGGGCAACCCACGCCATGAAGGCGTGCGCATGGGCTCGCTGGTCAGCCGCGCGCAATACGACACTGTGCAACAGGGCCTGAACCGGCTGCTCGCGCATACCGATGCGCTTTACGACGGCAGACAGAACCCGCTGCTCGATGCCGATCCCGCGATTGCCGCCTGCGCCCGGCCCGTGCTGCTGGGCACCCGGGACCCCGATGGCTGCGCGCTGGTGCATGACATGGAGGTCTTCGGCCCCGTGGCCACGCTGCTGCCCTACCGCGATCTGGAGCACGGCCTGGCCCTGGCCCATCGCGGCCAGGGCTCGCTGGTGTGTTCGCTGTATGGCGAGGATGCGGGCGCCCTGGCCGCTGCGGCCAGCGAACTCGCGGCCAGCCATGGCCGCGTGCATGTGGTCACGCCCGACGTGGCCAAGCTGCACACAGGCCACGGCAACGTCATGCCCCAGTCCCTGCACGGCGGCCCAGGCCGTGCCGGCGGCGGCGCCGAGCTCGGCGGCCTGCGGGCGCTGGATTTCTATCACCGCAAGAGCGCCATCCAGGCCGCGCCCCAGGTCCTGCAAGCGCTTGTTCAAAGCGCAGGAGTGTGAACCATGGTCGACTTCAGCCAGCCCTTCAACTTCGCCCAACATCTGTTCGAGCTCAACCAGACGCGCGGCGCCAAGATTGCCTATACCGACGATCACGGCACGCTCAGCTATGCCCAGCTGCAGGAGCAGACGCGGCGCCTGGCCCAGGGCCTGACGGCCGCCGGCATCCACCGCGAAGAGCGCGTGCTGCTGCTCATGCACGATATGCGCGAGTGGGTGGTCTCGTTTCTGGGCGCCATGTACGCGGGCGTGGTGCCGGTTGCCGTCAATACCTTGCTGACGCCCGAGGACTATGTCTACATGCTCGAGCACAGCCGCGCCCAGGCCGTGCTCACCAATGGCGCGCTGGTGCCCGCGGTGCAGCAGGCGCTGGAGCGCGCGCAGCACGAGGTCAGCCATGTCTGGGTGGCCCATCCCGAGGAAGCGCCCCAGGGGCTGCCGCCGGCTTTCGAGCCCCTGCAGCCCTGGCTGGACCGGCAGCCGCCTCTGACCCAGGCCGTCAAGACCCGCGGCGACGACCCTGGCTTCTGGCTGTATTCCTCGGGCTCCACCGGCAGGCCCAAGGGCGCGGTCCATACCCATGCCAACCCGTACTGGACGGCCGAGCTCTACGGCAAGCCGCTGCTGGGCCTGAGCGAGAACGATGTCTGCTTTTCCGCCGCCAAGCTCTACTTCGCCTATGGCCTGGGCAATGCGCTGACCTTTCCGCTCAGCGTCGGCGCCAGCGTGGTGCTGATGGCCGAGCGCCCCACGCCGGACGCCACGTTCGCGCGCTGGACCCGCCACCAGCCCACGGTTTTCTTCGGCGCTCCCACGGGCTTTGCGGGCATGCTGGCCCATGCCGCCTTGCCGGCGCGCGAACAGGTCAGCCTGCGCATGTGCTCGTCGGCGGGCGAGGCACTGCCGGCCGAAATTGCCCAGCGCTTCAAGGAGCACTTCGGCGCCGACATCGTGGACGGCATTGGCTCGACCGAGATGCTGCACATCTTCATCTCCAACCGGCCCGGCGACATACGCTACGGCAGCACCGGCAAGCCCGTACCCGGCTACGAGGTGGAGCTGCGCGGCGAAGACGGACTGCCCGTGGCCGATGGCGAGATCGGCGACCTCTATATCAAGGGACCGAGCGCGGCGCTGATGTACTGGTGCAACCGCGACAAGAGCCGCGACACCTTCCAGGGCGCCTGGCTCAAGAGCGGCGACAAATACGTGCGCGACGCCGAGGGCTACTACACCTATGCGGGGCGCAGCGACGACATGCTCAAGGTCAGCGGCATCTATGTCTCGCCCTTCGAGGTCGAGTCCACGCTGCAGCAGCACCCGGCCGTGCTCGAGGCCGCGGTGATAGGCGTGACCGACGAGCAGGGGCTGACCAAGACCAAGTCCTATGTGGTGTGCAAGCCCGGCCGCTCCACGACCGAGCAGGAGCTCAAGGCCTTTGTGAAGGAGCGCCTGGCGCCTTACAAATATCCGCGCTTCATCGAATTCGTCGATGAGCTGCCCAAGACCGCGACGGGCAAGATCCAGCGCTTTCGCCTGCGCGAACGCGACGCGAAAAACGGCTGAGCCGCCATGCCCGCAGCACCAGCGACTGCGCCAGCCGAGCTTGCGCGGTTAGGGCAATCGCCGGTATTGCTTTAAATCTAAAGTTGTTAGAGTGCGCACAAAAGTGCCACGCCGCGCGGCGGGACGACTCGAGTGTATCCATGCCATCACAGACCAATCACCAGGAGACAAGCATGAGCAAGCAATGGGCAATCTGGAGCGCGATCGCCATCACAGCCGCCGCCAGCTGCGGCAGCGCCATGGCGCAGGACAAGATCAAGGTCGGCTTCATGCTGCCCTATAGCGGCACCTATGCGGCGCTGGGCAATGCGATCGAGAACGGCTTTCGCATGTATGTGGGCGAGCAGGGCGGCAAGCTCGGCGGACGCGAGATCGAGTTCTTCAAGGTCGACGACGAGTCCGATCCCGCCAAGGCCACCGACAACGTCAACCGCCTGATCAAGCGCGACAAGGTGGACGTGATCGTGGGCACGGTGCACTCGGGCGTGGCCATGGCCATGGCCAAGGCCGCCAAGGAAAGCGGCACCGTGCTCATCGTGCCCAATGCGGGCGCCGATGCGGTGACCGGTCCCATGTGCGCGCCGAATATCTTCCGCAGCTCGTTCACCAACTGGCAGACCGCCTACCCCATGGGCGTGGTCGCGGCCAAGGAGGGCAAGAAGAACGCCATGACCATCACCTGGAAGTACGCGGCCGGCGAGGAGGCAGTGAACGGCTTCAAGGAAGGTTTCGAGAAGAGCGGCGGCAAGGTCAGCAAGCAGCTGACCCTGCCCTTCCCCAACGTGGAATTCCAGGCCCTGCTGACCGAGATCGCCGCGGCCAAGCCCGATGCGGTGTTCTCCTTCTTCGCGGGTGCCGGCGCCGTGAAATTCGTCAAGGACTATCACGCCTCGGGCCTGTCCAAGACCATTCCGCTCTACGGCCCAGGCTTCCTCACCGACGGCACGCTGGAAGCCCAGGGCGAAGCCGCGCAAGGCATGCAGACCACGCTGCACTATGCGGACGAACTGGGCACGGAGCGCGACAAGAACTTCCGCACCAGCTATGCCAAGAACTACAAGCTGCAGCCCGACGTCTATGCAGTGCAAGGCTATGACGCCGCACAGATGCTGGCCGTGGGCCTGAAGGCGGCTGGCGGCGACATGGCCAAGAAGGATGTGTTCCGCACCGCCATCGAGAAGGCCACCATCGCCAGCCCGCGCGGCGACTTCACCCTGAGCAAGGCCCACAACCCCGTGCAGGACATCTATCTGCGCAAGGTGGAGGGCAAGGAAAACAAGAAGATCGGCGTGGCTATCAAGGCCTTGGCCGACCCCGCACGCGGCTGCCGCATGTAATGGGCGCGCTCAATACAGGCCTTGATACGTCGTTGCATCGCCCTGCCGCACCTGTGGTGCTGTCTGCGGCAGCGCGCCTCGTCTCCAGCACGAATCTGCGATTCGCTGGCCTGTATTGAGCGCCAGTTTGTCAACGCGCTTTCACAAGGATTGCCGTGGATCTCGCCACCTTTCTGGTGCAGTGCCTGAACTCGATTCAGTACGGGCTGCTGCTGTTTCTGCTGGCCTCGGGCCTGACCCTGATCTTCGGCATCATGGGCGTGATCAATCTGGCCCATGGCAGCTTCTACATGATCGGCGCCTATCTGGCGTTCTCGCTGGCGCCATATCTGGGCCAGCATTTCATCACCATGCTGGTGGTCGGCGTGCTGCTGGCCGTGGTGCTCGGCTATTTTCTCGAATGGGCCTTCTTCAGCTTTCTCTATGAGCGCGACCACCTGCAGCAGGTGCTGATGACCTACGGCCTGATACTCGTGTTCGAAGGCCTTCGTGCCATCCTCGTGGACAACGATGTGCATGGCGTGGACAAGCCCGGCTGGCTGTCGGGCAGCTTCTCGCTGCTGGGCATGATGCAATACCCCTGGTACAACGTGTTCGCTGCTGCCGCCTGCCTGCTGGTGGCGCTGCTGATGTACTACACCGTCAACCGCACGCGCCTGGGCATGATGATCCGCGCCGGCGCCAGCAACCGCGACATGGTGCGCGGCCTGGGCATCAACATCCAGCGCCTGTACCGCATCGTCTTCGCCGTGGGCGTGGCCCTGGCCGCTCTGGCCGGCATGATCGCCGCGCCCATGAGCTCGGTCTACCCGAACATGGGCTCCAGCGTGCTCATCATCTGCTTTGTGGTCGTCGTGATCGGCGGCATAGGCTCGATCACGGGCGCGCTGATCGCCTCGCTGCTGGTGGGCTTTGTCGA